>JBLFXH010000018.1:0-23336 GCA_047611125.1 Rhodothermales bacterium | reverse complement strand
ACTGCCTAGCGGCACTGCCTAGCGGTACTGCCTAGCGGCCTTGGTTGAGGCGCCGCCCAAGAACCGCCGAGCGTACCATGACCAGGATTATCAGAGGCACTGCTGCCACAGGCACCGGCTGAGGCAGGAGCCAGCCCCCGGTAAGCGCTAAAGCAGCCAGAAAGGCAGTCAGCAGCAGATAGCCGCCGGCGATTCGCGGTGTCGTCCTGGGCAGGTACCAAGCCGCCAGTAGGTGCGTCGGGAGGGCCCAGAGCATGTTGAAATTTGAGCCGGTTACCTGATGTGCCGTGAGGGTCGCCATGTACAGCAGCACGATACCGACCGCACCAAGGCTCCCAAGCAGCACCTTGTCGAAGGTCGGAATGAGCGGGTGGCGCATGCTGGATCGTTTCAGGGTGGCCAGCCCGAAGACCATGATCAATCCCGACAGGAGGAGGGGCCAAGGGAGCGTCCTCTCCGGAAAGGCGGGACGCGCCGACCAGATCAGCGTGTCCGAAGTCAGCACGAGCGGACGCCGGCCATACTGATCCTCAACCCAGGCGTGAGCCAGGAGGGCCTCCAGCCGGATGGGGAGAAAGGCCTCATCCTGACTGGTCGCGACTTCATCTAGGCGCGATCCCAGCACCAGGTCGGTCCCGAGATCCAGAGCTGGTGCATCAGCGTGATACGGATCGAGCAACTTCCGGAAGGTCATCCCAAGAGCGGTGCTGTCCCACTCCACCTGGTCCCCCAATGCGTCGGCAATGATATCCCGAGGCCGGGTTGCGCAATTGTCGAAGAGGAAGTCGTATCGGTACTCCCGGTTCTCAGGTCGCGCGTTGCGGATCAGCGCGGTATAGATCGCATCGCGCTGTTGGCGGTTGATGTCCAGCAGCTGCTGACGCATCGTCCGATCCTGGAGACGCGCACTTTGTGCCGCCTTTCGCGTCGAAGAGAAAGAGAGGAAATAGTCTAGTTCACCGTCGACAAACTTCTGAACGAAGCCCGGCTGGGCGAAGTCAAACGTCCCGTAGTTGAAGGTGACGTCCAGCCCTTGCGTTCTGTCAAAGACGCGAATCGCGGTGTGGCCATATCGATTGTAGACCAGGTCTCCGGGGAGGGTGGTGACCACGTAAATGCGACCTTGGGTCGAGAGCGAGTCCGGGAGTTGAGCCTGCGCAACCGAGTGGGTTAGCAGGAGGATCGCGAGCAGTTGGCAGACGCGGATCATACGAAGATCTTCAACCAATGTGTGAATGAGAACGGACTATACTCGGAGTCACCAGGGCCGACGTTACAAAGAAACGAGTAAAAGCGGGAATGGGTCGCAAAGAAACAGCACGAGAGATCGTCACTCGATTGTCAGCGGTGATCTCGGACCCGGTAACCGAGTTGTTGCACGGAAGTCCCTTCGAATTGCTGGTGGCTGTCATTCTGTCCGCGCAGTGCACGGATGCGCGCGTCAATCAGGTTACTCCGGCCCTGTTTCGGGCATTCCCAGACGTCTATTCGCTGCAAGAGGCCTCCGTATCGGAGATCCGGTATTTGATTGCCTCGATCACCTTCCCGAACAACAAGGCGCGCCATCTGGCCGGAATGGCCCACAAGGTAGTCACGGAATTTGACGGCAAGATTCCGGCAGATCTGCAACTGCTCGAGACGCTTCCGGGTGTAGGGCGAAAGACCGCTCAGGTGGTCGGCGGGGCGGCTTTTGGCATCGATTCCATGCCGGTTGACACCCACGTATTTCGGGTGGCTCACCGGCTTGAGTTGATTCGCCGGTCCTCGGAGACGCCGGACGCCGTGGAGCGTGATCTGCGACGAGTCATTGCCGCCGGCGAGCTATCGACGGCCCACCACCTGTTCATCCTGCACGGCCGCTATCGGTGTACGGCGAGATCGCCCGATTGCGAGCCTTGTGTGCTCCGCGACCTCTGCCCCCAGTGGCGGGCTGTGAGATCGCTACCCGAACCGAGAACGGGCTTGCTGCGGAAGAAGGGACGTTTTTGGTGTGGCACCCGGAAGCATTACGTGGATCACACTGTTCCCCGGATCGATCGCGGGGGTGTCCAGCAGGAAAGCTGCCCCCGATGCGGGTCGATGAATTTATTTGACAGTAAAACAGGGCGAACTCTTCGCCGTGTCCCGGATGTCCGCATAGGTGACATGGGATACGGCCGCCCGGATGACCGAAAACATGCGTCCTGACCAGCGGCACATACTCATAATACTCGACGGCTACGGCATCGCGGAGGACCCAGGCGTCAGCGCGATAGACGCGGCCAAGAAGCCTTACCTAGACAGCCTGTTCAACGAATGGCCCCATGCCACGCTGGAGGCCTCCGGCCTGCCGGTCGGATTGCCGGACGGGCAGATGGGCAATTCGGAGGTTGGTCACATGAACCTCGGCGCGGGGAGGGTTGTGTATCAGGACATCACCCGCATCGACAAGGCCATCGGAGATGGGGACTTCTACGACAACGAAGTGCTGGTTGCGTCCATGGAACGCGCTGCGGCAAGTGGAGGGCGCCTTCATCTCCTGGGTCTCTTTTCGGATGGTGGGGTCCATTCGACCCTCGATCACCTGGCGGCCTTGTTGCGACTCGCGGCCCGGAAGGGCCTTGGCCCTGATCAGGTCTGGGTTCACGCTTTCACCGATGGCCGGGATACGGACCCTGAGGGAGGGGTCGAGTACGTTCGCCGCTTCGAAGCGGCGGCCGCCAAGATCGGCGTGGGGCGCATCGCCACCATCATTGGCCGGTACTACGCGATGGACCGCGACAACCGCTGGCCTCGCATCAAGTTGGCCTACGACCTGCTGCTCCATGGGATCGGGAAGGAGGCCGCCAGTGCCGAGGCAGCCCTGAGAGCCAGCTACCTAGAGGGAGTCACCGACGAATTCGTCGATCCGGTGATCCTCTCGCGGGACGGCCTCATTCAGAATGGCGACGAAGCAGTGTTTTTCAACTTCAGGGCAGACCGGGCGCGCGAACTTTGTCTGGCACTGACCGATGCCTCGTTTCATGGCTTCGAGCGCGTCCGCCCCGAGTTGAATCTGGCCACATTTACCCGGTATCACGCGTCGTTCGAGTTTCCGGTTGCGTTCCCGAAGGTAAACCTCATCCAGACATTGGGGGAGGTGATTTCCGAGCACGGCGGGACTCAGTTGCGAGCTGCCGAAACCGAGAAGTACCCACACGTGACGTACTTCTTTAGCGGCGGAAGGGAGAAGCCGTTCGAGGGCGAAGAAAGGATTCTGGTGCCCTCTCCCAAGGTGGCCACGTACGATCTTCAGCCGGAAATGAGTGCGCCAGAGCTGGCTTCTCGGGTGGCCGAGGCATTGAGAAACCAGGGGCCGAATCTGGCCATACTGAACTTCGCGAATCCCGACATGGTGGGCCACACAGGCGTCTTCGAGGCGGCTGTTAAGGCCATCGAAACCGTTGATGCCTGCACGAAGGTTGTCGTGGAGGCCGCCCGCGATTCAGGCTACAGCGTCAATATCATTGCTGACCACGGGAACGCCGACCGCATGCGTAACCCCGATGGCAGTCCCAATACGGCGCACACTACGGTGCGGGTGCCCCACCTCATCATAAAGGACGGATTCTCTGGCCCGGTTCGGGATGGGAAACTGGGAGACATCGCCCCCACCATCCTTGCGCTTCTTGGCCTGCCAGCACCCGAAGAGATGACAGGTGAGGTGTTGGTCTAGTTGACCATCATCCGGAGAGGGAGCAGGGCGTATACGCCATGCTGAAGCGAGAGGGCATCAAGGAGAGAGCCATAGGCCACCGCAGCTGCGGGTGGCAGTAAGAGTCCCAGTGCTCTCGGCGTGGGTCCCATGACCCTGGCCTCCAGCGATTTCGTGAAGCGATCGAGAAACGTCTGTGGACGGGGCAACTCGGTTACCCGGTAGGATCCCTTGGCAAGGCCCACGCGCTCGGCCGCCAAGTCCAGCGCGGTCTCAAGCCCTCCGAGTACGTCCACAAGGCCCGCGTCCCGGGCATCGGTACCTGTCCAGACGCGCCCCTGTGCAACGGCGTGGACCTCTTCGACCGTCATCCCGCGACCCTCAGCCACGAGGGCCAGGAATTGATCGTAGGTGCGGTCCATTGATCGACCGAGATTGGCCCTCTCGGCCGGCGTCATGCTGCGGAACCCGCCCATCATGTCGGCTGACGGCCCCGTCTGGACCCCATCGATCGTGACACCGAGATGATCTTCGAGGAGGGAAGAGACATCCATGACAAGGCCAAAGACGCCGATGGATCCGGTCCAAGTGAGCCTCTCGGCAACGATGGTGTCCGCGGCAGCCGCAATCCAATATCCCCCCGAAGCGGCCATCGAGCCCATCGAAACGATGACGGGCTTCTGGGCGACGGTCAACTGGATTTCCCGGAGCATCGCGTCGGCGGCCGGGGCGAATCCGCCCGGCGAATTTATACGCAGGACGATAGCGTCCACGTCATCGTCCTCCCGTGCCCGGGTCATGGCCCGGGCGAACCGCTCTGGGGTAATGGCGGCACTACCGTAGTCCTGCAATCCATTTCCGCTCGCTGCGACCATGGTGCCCTCTGCATACACAACTGCGATCTCTCCATCGCTGCCCTGCGGAATTCCTGCAGTTCGGGCCGAACTCTGAGCATATTTGACCAGAGAAATGGTTCGCGGGTCGTTGCCAAACACCGATTCCACTTCGTCAGCGAAGGCCAAGCCGTCAATCAGGCCAGCCTCAAGAGCGTCCCGTGCAGAGAGAATGTTGCCCGCGTCCAGGAGCGCCCCCACACGTTCGCTGCCAAGTCCTCGACTGACAGAGATCGCGTTAACCAGCGTGCTCTCCATATCAGCGACGATCTCGCTCAACTGGAGTTTGTTGGCCTCAGACATGGATTTCCGGGTATAGGTCTCAACAGCACTCTTGAATTGGCCGGCGCGAACGGCCTGAGGATTGATACCCGCCTTGTCGAAGAGCCCCCTTAGGAAGACCGTCTGCATGGCGAACCCGTTGAACTCGAACATGGACTCGGGGTCGAGAAGAATCGAGTCTGCTGCCGAGGCCAGGTAGAGTTCGTCCTCACCCATGTAGAAGATGTCGCTGGAAGCGATGACCGTTTTTCCGGCTGCGCGCGTGTCTTCGATGGCTCGGCGAATGGCTTCGAGGTTGGCCCAGGGAGTCTGCAGGTCTCCCATGCGCAACCACACGCCGTCAATGCGGTCGTCCACAGCGGCCATGCGCATGGCGCGAATGACGTCATGCATGTCAACCCGGGACTCACCGCCGAAGGCCTGGGCTATCGGGTCTCCCGAGACCATCTCCGGGTAGTTGCCGCCAAGTTCGGCGACGAGAATGGTACCGGTCCGAACACTTGGTGCTTGCTCTGATGTGGAAGCCAGGGCAAACACGAACATCAATCCAAAGAGAAAGAGAAGGCCCAACCCCAAGAGGGTGCCAAGAAAACTGGCGGCGAGAGTCGACAAGAAGCGCATGGACAGAAACCGTAGTGGGAGAGAGCATTAAAACCGGTATACGCCCGCCGCCCACTCTGTATCCTTGAGTCATGGATCGAGTATTTGAATTCGAAATCCCGCTACTGCATCCGATCGCGGTACACTTCCCGATCGTGCTGCTTCTAATCACCGCTTTAGTAGTGGTGATCTGGGCCTTCAAGGACCAGCAAGTCTGGCTCCGGGCGAGCGCCATGCTCGGGTCGGTGGGTGCGCTAGCAGCCTTCATCGCAACGCGGACGGGCGAGGACCTAGAAGGCGAGATGCAGGGCGACCCAATGGTCGAGCTCTTTGTGGACCTGCACGAAGCGTCTGCCGACTGGACGGTACTCTTGGCCGTCACACTGGCGGTGTGTCTGACAGCTTTGCTGTTCGGTGGCCGGATTTGGCCTAGAAACACCGGCACGCCCACTCCGCTGCGGATCCTTGTAGTGTTGCTTGCACTCTCTGTGGCCGGCGTGGTGGCCTGGACCGGCCACCTGGGTGGACTGATGGTCTGGGGCGTACCCGTCTAGCGAGTCGGGCGGCGATAGTGGGCGATGTCTGTCCACGAAGTTGGACAAGGATTGGAAGCGATCGTGCCTGACGATCCAAATTGGACGGTAACCGAGGCTGGCACGGCTTTGTCTTGAAAACACTCCGAGGGTCCGCCAAGGACAAAACCGGGAGGTCAAGATGAGAGTTCAGATACCAAGACAGAGGCTGGTCGCCGGCCTCGCCCTGGCGACGATCCTGATTGTGGTCGGCGCGAATGACGCATTCGCCCAACGCACACGAACGGGTACGACGCGAGGAAGCGCCAGGGTTGAGCGTTCCAGCGGAACGAAGAAAGTCGCGCCGAAGCGCTCGACGCCGAGTCGAGCGACGCCGTCGCGCAGAACACCGAGTCGCGCCACACCGTCGCGGAGTACGCCGAGTCGTGCCACGCCGTCGCGGAACACGCAGCAGACCGCACCCTCCCGGCAGTCGGCTTCCTCTCGAGGCTCGCGGACGGGCACCGCATCCAAGTCCACACGCTCTAGCGGTGTGGTGCAGGATCGGGATTCCAGAGAACCCGGCAGAGTGAGAGGCAGCGGCACTCGCACCTCAGGCTCCGGCACTGTCCGCGGCAGCGGCACTCGCGCTGCTGGACAGGGCGGCACCATTGTCAGCAACCGTAGGCCACGGAACGGCCCTGCCATAGGGGACGGCCGCACCGTGCGCGGGAATCGTTCACTGCTGCGAGACACGCGCCGAGACGGCCGTCGGGTAAACATTCCTTCGCGCAGATGGAATTACCGTCGTCCCGCCTATGTCGCGCCTCGCTACACCCGGGCTCAGTTGCGGCGACATCGCCCGCGGATTCATGTGGACATCTACTGGCCGTGGGTAGTTCGTCACCAGCGCCACTGGCGCCCAACCTATCGCTACCACCAGGTTGTGCAAATCAACACGGTCGTGTACGGCCGCCCAAGCCGGTCGCAGGTTGAAGTCGAGACCGTCTATTCGCACGAAGTGGTCCACGCCAACGACGAGTTCGCCGAACTAGACGTTCGCATTGAACGGCTGGAGTTGTTTGAGAACGGAGAATTCCTCGGCTACATCGATGAGATTCCATCGAGTCTGAAGCAGATGACAGCCACCGTCTACCGCAACGGCGACGTGTTCTTCGACCGGGAGATCTTCCTGCTTGGCGATCCTTACGCCGGCTTTGAGCTGGTATCCACCCGCGCTTACGAGGGGTATGTGTTGGACGCTTACCACCACACTGACGGGTACCGGGTTGGAAGTGTTGACCTTCGCAGGCATCGGATACGCACCAAGAAGTCGTCTCGCCTGTTCCGCCCCAACCGGGCCGACGGTCATGTGCCGATTTCGCTGCTGCCGAACGATGAGGGTTGGCTGTGGGACTATGGAATCGATGCCATCTCCGCTACGGTAGATGACTACGATTGGTACTACGGAGGCCAGGGGCGGACGCGGCGAACTCAGCCTAGCGGCGAGGGATGGAGTCAGCAGGATGCGTGGGACTACAAGTCCGAGGCTGGCGCGGAGATCAGCTTCGAACGGCAGTCCAGGATCCAGCGCGTTCAGTAACGGACCCTCAATCCGAACGCGCGGACACTGCGCCGGGCCCCCTATGGGGTCCGGCGTGGTGCATTTTGGGCCATTCTGGTTCCGTGGAACTCTCGTGGACTCGGGACGCGGACTGAAACCCGTGATCAGGCTTCCGGTATGCAGACGGCTAGCAACACACCACTGACATGGACCGACCGTCGCCGTCAGAAAAACGGATCTATGGACTGAACGAGAGGGACAGGTCTATCCTGCGCCTAGTCGTGCAGAATTTCATAGATACGGCCGGTCCGATCGGGTCTCGGGTGCTGTCCACCAACTATGGTCTCGGCCTCAGTCCGGCCTCGATCCGGAATACATTGAGTGATCTGGAGGCCCGCGGCTTTCTGGATCATGCCTACACGTCAGCCGGGCGCGTTCCGACGGAGCGCGGGTACAGGGCTTACGTGGATGAGTTGATGGAGCAAATTCAGCTCTCCGAAACGGAGCAGGAGGTGCTTCGCAGTCAGCTTACCGACAACGTCTCTGATGCAGAGCTCTTGGTTCGCGAGAGTTCGCGCCTGCTCAGTCAGTTCGCCAACTTGCTAGGCGTGGCCATATCACCGCGTCTATCGACGGGTGTTCTGGAGCGCTTGGAGGTAGTCCCGCTGTCGTCGAATCGCGCCATGTTTGTGATCAGCGTCCGTGGAGGCCTGATCAGGACCATCATCTTGCACGTGGAATCAGAGCTCTCGCGGTCCGCCTTGGATCGGGTTGTCCAACTGTTGAATGAACGGTTGTCCGGTTTGACCCTAGATGAGATTCGTCGCACCTGCCGCGAGCGTGTTGCGGACCTCCACGCAGAGGACACCGGTGTGGTTCAGTTGCTGATGGATTCCTCCTCGATGCTCTTCTCAGAGCCGGCGACTGCTCGCAGAGTTGAGGTAGGTGGGACCGACCGGATGCTTGCCCAGCCAGAGTTTCAGCAGCCCGAAGAGTTGAGGGAGCTCATCAAGCTCGTCGACGATGAAGAAGCGGTAATTGGACTGCTTGACGCGTCTGATGATGAGGCAATCGGCTCCGCCCGGGTTCGCATCGGGAGTGAGAACGTCCCGACGGGCGATTCCGACAATGGCCTCCGCTATTCCGTGGTAACTGCTCCCTATCAGCGTCACAATATGCGTGGCACCATCGGTGTCATCGGACCCACTCGGATGGATTACGCCCGGGTGATATCTCTGGTAGAAGGGATGGCGGCACTGCTGTCCTGGTCACCGGATGATGAGATTCCGCTCGTTTGACGAGGGGACCAATAGTGTTTAATACATCCATGGAAGGATTGGAAAACGATATAGATAACAACGTCCCCGACGCAACCGGCCCGAATGGACCAGATGCGGTTTCGGTGGACGAGACTCCCGAAATGCAGATTACCCGACTCCAGCAGGAGGCGGGCGGGCTGCGCGACCAGTCCGTGCGCCAGGCGGCCGAGTTCCAGAACTACCGCAGGCGCACGTCCAAGGAAAAAGACCAGATGATGGACTACGGCAAACTGCTCGTGGTCCAGCAGATTCTGGACGTCATCGACGATTTCCGTCGCTCTCTGGACGCGGCCGAACAGGTAGGCGACAAGCCGGACCTCGAGACGCTCCCGGATGCCTTCAGGTCGCTCCATACCGGTGTGGCGATGGTATACGGGAAGCTGCTCGGCGAACTAGCCAAGCTGGGCGTCGAACAGATCAATGCCGTAGGAAAACCGTTTGATGAGGCGGAGCACGAGGCACTCATGTCGCAACCGGTTGGAGAGGGTGAGCAGTCCGACCAGGTCGTGTCAGAGATTCAGACTGGGTACAAGATGGGCGACCGCGTGATTCGCCACGCCCGCGTAGTGGTGACAGCCTGATGCGGGATTACTACGAGATTCTGGGTGTCGAAAAGTCGGCATCTGCAGACGAACTTAAGCGCGCCTACCGCAAGCTGGCGCTGCAGCATCACCCCGACAGGAATCCGGGCGACGAGGACGCGGAAAACAAGTTTAAGGAGGCCGCCGAGGCCTATGAGGTGCTGTCCTCACCGGAAAAGCGTCAGCGTTATGACCGCTTTGGTCACGCAGGAGTGCGCGGAAACGGCGCTCAGGGGGGCAATGCGGGCTTCCAGGACATCAACGACATCTTCAGTGCCTTCTCCGATATTTTCGGAGGGGGAGGTAGCATATTCGACGAGGTCTTCGGAGGCGGCGGTGGCCGCTCTCGGCGAGGCGGCCGTCGCGGCCGGCCAGGCAGCGATCTGCGCATCAAACTTCCGCTCACTCTCGAGGAAATTGCCGAGGGTGTTGACAAGAAGATCAAGGTCCGCAAGTACGGCGCTTGCCAGAACTGCGAGGGGCGTGGCGTCGAAGATGAGACCGATGGCTATGACTCCTGTGCCACATGTCAGGGCGCCGGCGAGATTCGTCAGGTGAGTCGTTCGGTATTCGGACAGTTCGTGAATGTGCAGCCTTGCCCAACTTGTCGTGGCGAGGGCCGGGTAATTCGCAACCCGTGCGCAGAGTGTCGCGGCGAGGGCCGCCTGAAGACCGAGGACACCATCCAGTTGTCTGTACCCGCTGGCGTTCTGGAAGGCCACTATCTCACGGTTCGCGGCGCAGGGAACGCTGGAATTCGCGGCGGCCACCCGGGTGACCTGAGGGTCGAGATTGAGGAGAAAGCGAACGAGCACTTCTCTCGAGAGGGATTGGACGTGGTCTACGACCTCTACCTCTCATTTCCGGATGCAGCTCTCGGGACCGAGGTTGAGGTACCTACCCTAAAGGGTCGTGCTCGACTTCAGATAGATGCCGGGATCCAGTCCGGCAAGCTGCTGAGAATGCGGGAACGCGGCCTACCGGACATCGAGAGTTCAAGAAAGGGCGACCAGATTGTGCGGGTTCAGGTGTGGACACCCCGAGTCATGACGGATGACGAGCGCGACCAGTTGGAAAAAATGCGCGAATCAGACTCGTTTAGCCCGGACCCTGAGTCGGTAGACGACCGCAAGTCATTCTTCAGTCGGGTCAAGGACGTGTTCTCCTGATGGACGGCCTCACCAAGGACCGTTCTGTGGTCAGCGGGGAAGACGTCCGGGCGGCGATGCGCCGGGTGCCTATGGCCGTCACGGTGGTTGTTGTAGGCGGGGATACTCCTAGGGGCATCACGATCGGATCGTTCGTGACGGTCTCACTGGATCCGCCGTTGGTGAGTTTCAACGTTCAGCGATCTGCCCGTATCCACGCCGAGATGGAAACCGCGCCACGCTTCGCGGTGCACATCCTCTCGAGCGCGCAGGAGGGACTCTCTGAGATTTTCGCAGATCCCGATCAGTCTGGGGTGGGGCAGTTCGCCAAGGTGGATCACCACCTTGACAGCCACGGCATTCCGGTGATCCCAGACGTGATTGCCCGATTTGCCTGTTCGGTAGAGGCCGTCTATCCGGCCGGGGATCACTCCATAATCCTGGGTCGTGCGCTAGAACTGGACTCGAACGAGTCGGGCGAGGCGTTGCTGTACCTGAACAGGTCCTATCGGTCGCTCGAGGGCTGAAGCTTAGTCAAGTTTTGTAAAGCGATTGTCCAGGGGCTCGTCGAAGGCACCCGAGCCAAACAGGGCGAAATCGTACCGCGCCGGATCGGACGGGTCCAGTCTCCGGCAGGCCGCGGTCAGTTCCTGTGCCGCTCGCCAGTCATTCTGTGATCGTTCCAGGAGTCCCAGAGCGCGGGCTTGGCGCCCAGAATGGACATCCAGTGGCACGACGAGTGCCGAGGCCGGGATCGAGGACCAAATGCCTAGATCCACCGGCCCGGAGCGGACCATCCATCGCAGGTACATGCAGAGTCGTTTGCACGCGCTACCCGAGGATGGCCTGGCGATGTGCTTCTGCAGACGTGCAGGCGTGTCCGGGACAGCACCCATCACCGACTCGCTGAAGAACTCAATGGCAGGCCCGACGTCGTGTGTCTCCGCGCTTTCGGTCGATTGGAGTCCGGCAGAGAAGACCGCTTCCAGCGACCCAAACCGGTCAAGTAAGACCTTGAGTGCAAGCGTCAGGTTCACAGCGTCATCCGGTCGAAACGTTCGATGACCAAAGCCCTCCAATGCAGCCGAATCCGTCTCCGGTCGAAAACCCGACACGAAGCGGAAGGGGCGATAGGCCATCCTCTCGCAGAGAGCGGCCATGTTCTTCAGGATGGTTTCCCGTCGACCCCAGGCCAGCAGCGCTGCATATAGACCAATCACTTCCTGATCCCTGGGATCATCAAAGCCGAGCGGGACGGAGATCGGGTCAACCGCGATGAAGTCGAGTGACTCGAATCGGCGCGCCAGCTGGTCCATGTACGCCGTGAAGCCTGGCCTTTCGTCCACTACGATGGGTCCATCATGCGGGCCGCCGCCAAGATATCCACGTTCCCGCCACTCACCAGCACTCCAACCCGGAGGCCTTTTGCTTCAACGGCTCCGGAGAGCAGGGCCGCCAGGGCGAGGGCCCCTGTAGGCTCTATGATGAGCTTCATCCGCTGCCAGACAAAACGCATGGCGTCGATCAGGGCCGAGTCGGGTACCGTCACCATGTCATCTACGTGTCGCATGACAAGCGGAAATGTGATGGACCCCAGAGATGGGGTCCTGGCTCCGTCTGCGATCGTGTCAGGATCGGTGACAGTTTGCAGGACCCCCGTCTTGAAGCTGCGGGTCGCGTCGTCACCTGCTTCAGGTTCGACACCGATTACACGGATGCCAGGCCGCAGACCCTTCGCGGCCACAGCGCACCCCGAGAGCAGGCCTCCCCCTCCACAGCATACCAGCAGGATGTCTAGGTCCGGCTCCGACTGAAGAAGCTCCAGTCCCGCCGTTCCTTGTCCGGCTACGATATGGGGGTGGTCGTAGGGGGGGATGATCGGAAGGCCGCGTTCATCAGAGATGCGCTTCGCCAGCTCTTCCCGGACAGTCGTTCGACGGTCGTAGGTGATGATCTCAGCGCCGTAACCAGCCGTTGCCTCCAGCTTGACCGATGGGGCATCCTCGGGCATGATGATGGTCGCGGGAGTGCCGGTGAGGCGTCCGGCCAAGGCGACGGCCTGCGCATGGTTACCCGACGAAAACGTTAGGACTCCCTTCGCTCGCTGAGCCGGGGAAAGCTGGGACAGGGCGTTGTAGGCTCCTCGAAACTTGAAGGCACCCGTCCGCTGGAGATTCTCGCACTTGAGAAATACTGAGGCGCCGGCCCGCTCATCAAGCTGGCGCGAGCGCATCACTGGTGTGCGATGGGCAACACCCGCAATGCGCTCCGCAGCACGCTGAATATCAGCAAACGTCACGGCACCATTTGCCTTGAAATCGGAAGCGATTGACGTCGAAACGTCCGGCCGAACCTCTGCGCTCATCAGATCAGGCCTCGGTCTGCTCGGTCACGACCACTTCCGCGTCTTCGGGTCCCTCTGGATCGCGTTCGACGATAACGTCCACATCGCTGACTAGCGCGGCCATGGCTCCCACAGCCGCGAGAATGGGCGTGAACATGATAGCAGCTGTCGCGCCGCCGACGCCTACCGATAGCGGAAATTCAAGCATTGTGCGGCCATCCTTGCGGATTGTCACCTTCCTTGCATTCCCTTCCTGAATCAACTCCTTGACCTTATCGACCAGTTGATTCCCTTTGACTTTGATCTCGTCAATTGATGATTCCCACTTTGCCATAGTCCTATCTCTCTGTCAGGTGAATACCAACTATCCATACTACGCGGGCAGGGATGCGGGGGTTGCGGGACAAAGTTTTAGGCACAGGTTTGGCGAGAAGGCTTGAGTCGGCGCCACCTGGTGTCGATTCAGACTGAGTCCGTGGAGAACATCAGGTGTTTTTCTCGGAGTCTTGAGTCTAGCCTAGCTAGAGTCAAACCGAGATCTGTCGATACAGGTCAAGGAACAGCCTGAACACACAGGAACACCGAACCGGAAAACCACGGAGGTTGATCGATGGGTCAGCAACAACTTCTTCTTCTCGTACTGGGTATTGTCATCGTCGGTCTGGCGGTGGTAGTAGGCATCCAGGCCTTTTCTGAGAATCAGAAAAAGGCGAATGCCGATGCACTTGTAAATGACGCTATCCGCATCGCTAGCGATGCTCAGGCGTGGAAACTGAAACCGGCCGCCTTTGGTGGCGGTGCGAGCGCGACAAACTGGACGGGGCTCACGCTGCTCCAGATCGGATACAATGTTGGAAACAACACGTCGACGTTTGGAACGGCAGATGCCGATCAGTACGAAAACCTCAACGGGATTTTCGATCTGTCCGCGTCAGGCGCCACGCTTACGGTTGATGGCAATAGCTACAATTCGGACGCTTCGGTCCTCAACCACATTGTGGTTGCGATCACCGGAACCGAACCGAGCGACATTACGACGTCGATCAATCCGGCCAGTTAATCCTGGCTTCTTGATCTGACTTCGAGTCTGTGATGAACGGCGGCACGCCCCTAGGCTGTGTCGCCGTTCTCATGTACGGAAGCTTTAGCAGGCGAAGTTTTGGGCGATACCCACTAGGAAACCCCCGACCTCCATCCAATACCTCGACTAGCCATGGGCCAGCAACAACTACTACTGCTTGTAATAGGATTGATTATCGTTGCCGTCGCCGTGATATCCGGCATCCAAGCGGCCCTCGACGCCTTCGGCAAGAGTGAGTCGGATGGCATTCTGGCCAGGAATCTGGCCATCGCCTCGAACGCTGTATTCTGGAAGACCAAGATGGACCCCTTCGACGGCGGAAACGCTGAGTACACCCGTCTCGAGTCCAGCGGAATGGCAACGCTCGCGATGGATACGGAAACGGAACTGGCCACTTGGGGCATTACCGGAGCGACCAGCAGCACACTTGAAGTGACCGGCGTCTCCAAGCGCGATCCGAGTCTTGGGGTTCGCACATTCATCTCGGGATACGACATTGACTCCACCATTGTCCGCTTTGATGGGTCGGTAACCCTCGAGTAGCCATGGCCGTCAAGGAATTCAGATTTAGCGGAGTCAGCAAGGTCGGGCAGCCAGTCCAAGGGACGGTGTTCGCCAAGAATCCGAGGCTGGCCAAGAAGAAAGTCCACACGCTGGCAGAGAAGCACGGCTTTCGGATGCAAGACGTTCTTCAGCGCCGGGCGTTTCTCTACAGGGTCAAGCATCCAAACGGAAAGCTTGTCAACGGGGAGCAGAAGGCATTTTCAGCGGAGGAAATTTCCGCCGCCCTGACTAACCTCGGTGTCGAGGTCATCAAGGTCCAGAAGAAGTTGCTGGACTTTCAGTCCAAGCCGCCTCAGGGAGACATGATCATGTTCGTCCGCCTGGCGGCGAACCTCCTGACCGAGAAGCTCCCGTTCGATGAGGTCCTGAACCTGCTCGTAAATGATGTGTCGTCCCGAAGCCTGAAGCAGGTGATCCGGGACCTCAACGCCGACCTGAAGGGGGGCATGGAGGCACAGCAAGCCTTCATGAAGCACCAGCACATGCTGGGCAAGTTTACGGCCTATATGCTCGGAATCGCTTCGAAATCGGGCAATATGGCCGAAATCTACGAGGCCACCGCGCGATTCCTGGAGCGGCAGGACGAATTTCGGAAGAGCGTCAAGAGCGCGATGACAACGCCGGCGCTCACCATCGCTGTGCTGACGGCGGTCTTCATCTGGTACATCTGGTGGATCTTCCCGGAGACTGCGGGCCTCTTTGAGAATTTCGACATCGATATGCCGCCGCTGACGACGGCCACACTCGCTTTCTCTCGCTGGCTAGACCGGCATTGGATGTGGCCTGGTGTAGTGATCCTCGGCATAGTACTTGCCACAGTGCTATTCGTGCGCTCCCCAAGGGGGCAGTTTATCATTGACCAGAACCTCATCCGCCTTCCCGTGATCGGAAGCCTACTGCACAAACTGAACATCGAGATCTTCTGTAGAGTGTTCGCCGTCCTGTACTCAGGAAGTGGCGACAACATCTCAGTGATCAAGGTTGCAGCCGAGGCTTGTGGCAATTCCTATATGGAACACCGCATTAAAACGATTACGGTCCCCATGATGGTGGCACAGGGTGCAGAACTGGTCAGAGCCATGGAGGCCAGTCAGGTGTTTACACCGATGGCCCTCGCGCGATTCCGCAGCGGTGCGCAGACCGGAAACGTTCGCAACGCCGCTCGGCAGATGGCCGACTACTACGAGAACGAGACGACGATGAAGCTCCGCTCCACCGTCGAAATGATTCAGACGTTGGTAGCCGTGTTCATTACGCTCGCGATTATGGCCCTGACGCTCATTTCCTCCGAAATCGCCATGATTCAGCCGTCCTCTGCTGACTTCATGTAGAGATCGATCACCTCCACCAGCGCCGCCAATTAATCGCTGAGATGAGACTGGGCCTGTTCGACTTCAAACGGAACCGCGACAAGCATTCGGATGCAGATCCGGATGCTGTCTTTGTTGACGTCGCCGACGCACAGGGAGCAGACCTTGAAGAGGACGTGACTCCGGCAGATCTGGCTGAACTTTGGGACTCGCTTGCGGCCGAGTTGGACCAAATGAGTCTGGATGACCTGGACGAGCAGCTTTCCGAGTCGCCTCGTGCTGACGCGGATGTGCGAGAGTGGGCCGAGTCCGAGGACGCAGACGCACTACGCTCGCTGGTCGACAGCTTTGTAGTAGAGGAGTCTCGGGGGAGAATCGTCACCGAAACGGCCTCCCCCGAAGCACCCCTTTCTGAACTCGACGAACCGGAGCGCGCAGAGCTCGGTAGTGCCTCCGAGGAAGAGTTCGACGACTTTGATTTTGACGCATCGTCAGCCGCTGCCTTCCAGGACGAGGCCGTTGAGGAGTTGTCAGGCGCGGACGAGTTCTACGCCACTGCGGATACAGACTTTGACCCGGACAGTTTTGACGAGGCCGGGTTCATGACCCAGCTGGAGGCCATGGGGTCCGGTGGCCCAACCGATGCCACGGTGGCGGCAGCGGAGCTACTCTCTGGAATGAGGAAGGGGGGAGAGACCCCAGACGAGCTCGACGAGCAAAACGTAGACTCATCCGGTAGTGTCGCCAAGGACATACTTCAGGACTTCCATGCGGAAGAGGCACCGCTGGCCCCAACCGCAGCCTCAATGCCGGGAACGGCAGGCGTTGTCAGTGATGAGGTTATCCTTGCCCTGATGCATGAGGGCGTAATTCGGGTCGCGCAGGTATACGAAGCGTCCCGTCATCGTCGCCTTGGAGAGCCTCTTTGGCGTGCGATGCTTGACGTGGACGAAGTCGATCGCGGCCCGCTGCTAGCCGAGGTTGCCAGACAATCAGATTACAAGGTTTTCGAGAACGATGGCGGGCTGCCCGTCCGAAACCTGGTCCGGAATATGCGGGAGACACTCCCGACAGAGGCGATCAACGCTATCCTCCTCGCCCGCGGAATCCCGGTCGAGATCGGGATAGACGCAGAGACCTTCCAATACAGGCTGGTCCTGGCCACCGACGATCCGGCCAGTGCAGACATTGGGCGCGCGGCGGCTGCATTGCCGGTAGACGTCGACCTTCGGTACATGCCGACGGCGGATGTGGACAAGTACCTGGACGAAGCCTATCCTGAGCGACCCGCCAGGACGAAACGTCCCCTGCCTGAGCGTCAGGCGCCGGCCAACAAACTTGGGGTGGATCCAGAACTCCGACTCGACCGCCCCGTCACCCCCGGAGAGGATAGTCGGGCGACGAATCGGCCTTGGCCAGCGAAGGCGGGCGAAGAAGCCACTGAAGAGCCAGAAGCCGAGGTGGTTGCCGCGGCTGCACCGGTTGAGGTCCCTGGCGTCGAGCAGGACATTGAACTACTGGACCGAAGAGCCAGGAAAGACCGGGTTATCTCTGCGCTGTTCAAGGAAGGCTCGATCTCCATTGAGCACGTCGAGAAAGCGCTAACCAAGTACGGTCAGGAGGGAGGGAAGGAAGCCATCTGGCGTATTCTCGCTACCGTCGCGGGCGTTGACCGCGATCTCATCTTCGCCAAGGCCGCCAAGGTCTACGCGTTCCCGCGCGTTGAGATAGACGATGCGCATCCGGACCACGAGTTTGTGATGCTGATTATGGAGACCATCGCCGAAGAGCGGCGTGAGGACCTCCTGCGTTTGAGCCTGCTCCCGTACGAATACGACATCGACCCCGACACTGGGGGTGCCCGGCTGATTTTCGTGACGCACGATCCGGCCGGTTCCGAAGTCCACCGGCTGCTGGCACAGTTGAAGGTTGGGCGCTTCGAACTCCGGTATGCACCCGAGTCTGAGCTTCTGCGCGTCATCACCGAGGTATTTCCGAAGCGGAACGAGTATCTGGACCGGATGTCGGCTGACGATGAGCCCGCGTTCGACTACGGGGCCGAATTCCAGACCGAGACGAGTGATCTGGTGGATGAGTCGGCCCTCGAAGCCGAGATGTCCAGGTCGGTCCTGCTCAACCTATTTGAGGCCTCATTAATCGAGGCCGTTCGGCAGGGAGCATCTGACCTTCATATCTACCCCAATCCTAAACGCCACATCGAGATTCACTTCCGGGTGGACGGCCGACTTCGGAAGTGGCATTCTGACGAAAAGATCGCGGCTGAGGCTTACCTCGCTGTTGTAAAGGACAACTCAACCAACGTTGACCGTTTCGAGCGCGATGCTGCGCAGGATGGGTTTATCCAGCGGCGCATTGATGATGGCCTGATCCGATTTCGTGTCAGTGTTCTTCCCATCGCCTCCGCCAATCAGGAGATTCGGGCGGAGAGCGTGGTCATTCGTGTACTCGATGACCGGAAAGTGCTAACCGACCTTTCTAAGCTAGGGATGCTGGAAAGTGCAATGGAGCAAGTCCAGCTTGCCATCAGCCAGCCCCACGGTATGGTTATTTTGACCGGTCCAACCGGTTCAGGTAAATCCACCACGCTGGTAGCGGCGCTCCATCAGGTCATCTCACCCGAGGTGAACGTCCTAACGATTGAGGATCCGGTTGAGTACATCATCAACGGTGTCCGCCAGATCAAGCTCAGCCACAAGTTGGGCCTCGAAGACGCAATCCGCGCGGTACTACGGCATGACCCGGACATCGTGATGGTGGGTGAGATGCGGGACAAAGCCACCGCCGACCTCGCCATCAAGCTCGCGAACACGGGCCACCTGACTTTCTCGACACTCCATACGAATGATGCCCCAAGTGCGATCAGTCGTCTGTACAAGATGGGCGTTGAGCCCTTCCTCTTGGCGTATGCCATCAACCTGATCGTAGCTCAGCGACTGATTCGTCAACTTTGTCCGACCTGTAAGCGGCCCGCAAAGAATCGGGACAAGGTGATGATGGAGCGCCTCGGCTTCAATTCGGACGAGGTCGACAACCTGGTGATCATGGAGGCAGCCAAGGACAAGTCCTGCCCCACCTGCAGCGGCTCTGGCTACAAGGGTCGTCGCGCGATATCTGAAACCCTGTACTTCTCACAGGCGATACGACATATCGTGGCTGAATCGGGAGAAGACATTGACGAAGATGCCATCCTGAAGCAGGCCGTCAAGGAAGGCATGCTGACCCTCCAGGACTGTGCCCGGCAGGTTGTCTGCGAGGGCGGAACGACCATGGAAGAAATGATGCGAGTTACGGCGACTGAGTAAGCTGCCTAGACGGGTACCTGAGCGCCGCCATTGGCCAAAGAAACTCCGGCCGCTTCCATCATTTCGACCACGGCAAGTCCATTTCGGCCGTCTGAACGCGGCGTATTGCCCGTTCTGACACAGTCAATGAAGTGCTCGCACTCCATTCGAAGAGGCTCAGTCATGTTGATCTTGGGGATGTTTATGTCCCCACTGCGAAGCGTCATGGCCTCAACGTAATCGGCGTAGCTGGCCTTGGACACGTCAACGCCCTTGTCGTATAAGCGCACCTTCTCGGACGCCGCGACGTCGTCGATCACCGCCATCTTCTGGCTACCGACCACGGTGACTTTACGAATCTTGTGAGGGTCCAGCCAGGACGTGTGGAGATTGGCCATCTGGCCGCCTTCAAAGTGCACGGTCGCGAACACCACATCCAGGATGCCCGGCCTTAGGTAGGCCTGTCCGCTCGCTGACACGGCAACGGGCTTCGCATCAATCAGCTGCAGGGCCACCGAGAGATCATGCGGGGCCAGGCTCTCAAACGCGTTTTCTTTTTCCCGGATGATCCCCAGATTCACGCGCTGGGAGTAGATGTAGTACACATCCCCGAGCTCTCCGGACTTTACCAAGTCCTCCACATACCGGAAGGCCGGGTGATAGAGGAGCAGGTGGCCAACCATGAGCCGGAGATCTCTCTCGTCCGATAACCTGACCAGCTCTCGGGCATCGTCTGTTGTCTGGGCCATCGGCTTCTCGACGAACACATGCTTCCCAGCCTCCAGTGCCATTTGCGCCAATGGTGCATGCTGGGGAGTCTCGGTGGCTATGACAATTGCGTCGACATCGTCGCTCCCAAGCAGGTCCCGATAGAGGAAGGTAGTCTGCGTGCTTGGGAACTGATCGGCGACGGTCGAGAGCACCTCCTCCCGGTGGTCGCAGGCCATGACCAAATCGACGCCGTCGATGGCCGCAAAATTTCGGAGGAGGTTCTTCCCCCAGTATCCGATGCCTACCTGCGCCAGTCCGATGCGCTTCTTCAAACGGACACCTCGGATAGGAATTCGTTTACAATGCCGGCCAGGTAGCCCTGCTGCTCGTGATCAAGCTCTGTGTGCATCGGCAGGGAGATTACCTCCGCAGCGGCTTGGTTGGTGTGTGTCAGATCTCCCCAGCGCGCGGCACCGTCCGCATAGACCGGGAGCCGCTGCAGTGGGACGGGATAGTAGACGGCGTGCGGTATGCCTAGATCTTTCAGATGTACGGCCAACGCGTCTCGACGCCCACCCTTGATACGCAGGGTGTACTGGTGAAAGACATGCGTGCCCTTAGGGTCACGGTGCGGAACGACCACCGCGGGGTTTCCGGCGAACAAGCGGTCGTATCGATCTGCGGCCGCAACGCGAGCCGCCGTGTATGCGTCCAGGTGCTTGAGCTTCACCTTCAGCACCGCCGCCTGCATCCCATCCAGTCTGGAGTTGACGCCTACTACCTCATTATGGTATTTCCGGGCCGAGCCGTGATTCGCGATGAGCTTCATTCGGTGATAAAGCGCCTCGTCCTGTGTCAGGACGGCGCCTCCATCTCCGTAGCACCCTAGGTTCTTGGAAGGGAAGAAGCTCAAGGTGCCGCAGGTGCCGAGACCCCCTGTCTTCTGGCCCTTGTAGGTGGATCCAACTCCCTGCGCATTGTCTTCGATCACCGCCAACCCGTGTCGTTTTGCGATCTCCAGGATCGGATCCATATCTGCGGGCTGGCCGAAAATGTGAACCGGCACGATAGCCTTGGTCTGCTCGGTAATTAGCGCTTCGATGCAGCCCGGATCAATGTTGTAGGTATCCGGATCGATGTCGACAAACACCGGAACGGCACCGAGCAGCGCCGCGGCCTCAGCGGTCGCGACGAACGTAAAGGCGGTGGTAATGACCTCGTCTCCCGGGCCGATTCCCAGAGCCATCATCGCTACTTGCAGCGCATCCGTTCCGTTGGCCACTCCGTGAACAAACGGGATATCCAGGTAGCCTGCCAGGGAGCATTCAAATTCGTCGACCACGGGCCCCCGGATAAAGGCCGTCTGGTCGAGGACATCCTGGAGCGCGGTATCAACCTCCTCCTTGATGGCCTGGTATTGCGTGCGTAGATCGACCATCTGGAGGGCCGGGCGATTGTCCTTCATGCCGTGCAAAATCCTTGGTGGGAGGGAAATACCGCACCAACGCCAGCACGCTCAAAGGGGTTCAGTCCCAACCCTGGTTGTCGAGCAACTGCTCCTCGGGTACGGGTCGGAACGGCTTGGCGGGGACGCCCGCCTGTATCTGGCCGTCATCGGCATCTCTCGTTAACACGGCACCGGCTGCCACCACTGCGTCGGCACCGATAGTCCGGCCCGGTAGGATGACCGATCCAACTCCGAGGCGTCCGCCGCGCCGAACCGTGACCCCCTTGAAGTGCTTGAAACGCTCCTCTGTTCTTCCCATGAAGTTATCGTTTGAGGTCAAGGTGCCTGGAGCGACGAATACACGGTCCTCCAGCGTGGAGTAGGCCGTGATGTAGGCGTTGGTTTCCAGTTTGCAGTACTGCCCGATACTGCAATGGTTTTCGATAGCGACGCCCCGGCCCACGATGGTGAAACTGCCCACCGAGACGTCCTCCCGGACTGTTGCAAGGTCAGCGACCAAGACCTTCTCTCCGAGCGTGCTGCCGGCATAGACGACCGCTCCGGAACCAATTAGACAACGGTCGCCGACGATGGCCGGGGGAAGGATTCGGTCCTTGGTAACCGCGCTGTTGGGCGCGCGCATGGGCTGCTTGCCCAGGCTGGAGTGCTCATCGATCCTGACCTGCGACCCAACTCGGGTCCCGGCGTGGAGCACCACGTGGTCGCCGACCTGGCAGCCGTCTCCGATGTGGGCGTTGGCCCGAATCACCGTATGGTGGCCGATCTGGCAGTCGGCTCCGATCTCTGCGCCACCCTCGACGACAACTCCGATTCCTAATTGCGTGCCGCGCCCGATTCGGGCGGTTTCATCCACGTGGTTCATGTCCGTGACGGTTTGATCTCTGGAGGCTGCCCATAAAAAAGGCTCGCACCTTCGCGGTGCGAGCCTTTTAAGTTACAACGACTCGCGCCGTTCCAACAGGATCTAGTTGGTACCCAGGAGCTCCAGGAAATGCTCGGCCGAAGCGCGGTAGCTACCTACGGAGGCGCTCTGGAAGGCGGTGCGTGCAGCCGCGGGGTCAGAGTTCATCAGAGCCTCACCCTTCACGAAGAAGATTTTGGCCTTATCACTCCGGCTGCCCCGGTGCAACTCGAGAGCGCGATCGGCCGCAGCAGCAGCCTCGGTTGATTGGCCCTTGGCCTGATAAGCCACGGCGGTGTAGTACTCGACGTCAGCGTCAACTTCGACGTAGGCGGCAATCTTGGCGAGTTCGGCAAGGGCTTCATCAGCATCTGCGCGGGTCGCACCTGATGCAGTTCGGCTCAGCGCACTCGAAGCCAAGAACACGAAATGCTCACGAATGGCATTCTCGGCCTTGCGGGCAGTTGCACGGTCCGCGTTCGCGTTGCCAACCTCTGCGGCCTTTTGGAAGGCAGTCATTGCTTCGTCAATCCGGTCCAGCTTCTTGAGTGCTAGGGACTTGCCGAGGAAGTTCTTGGCGTAGCCAGGATGACGAACGATCCCGCTCTCGAAGTGGACCAACGCGGCTTCGTACTTTTCGGCACGTGTTTGACGGACTCCGAAGGAGTACTCGATCTGGCCGATAATCTTGTTGGCGCGTCCCTGAATATCAGCATCACCCTCGGCCTTGGCACCGTCGGACGCCTCGGTAAACTGGCGCAGCGCTTCTGCGTAGTTCTTGGCTTCGGCGGCGACAAGGCCGGCGTTGTAAGCCTCTTTGTAGTCCTGCGCCGTGGCGGGAATGGCCATGATGGCAGCCAGGAAGAGCAGGGAAAGCATCCGTAGGGTGCTAGAACCGGTCATAACAATCGTGATTCTTTTTGGGTACAGTCTGGGTACAGTCTGGGTAGAGTCTGGGGGGGGGAGGTCGGTGGAGCCAGAGGCTGCCCTTCGAGTAGTCGCTTGCTCAGTCCCTCAAAATCAAGGAATACAGCTACTTAGCGACAATTTACCTCGGAAGACAGCGTAACGCGATGTCGAAAG
>JBLFXH010000017.1:0-23362 GCA_047611125.1 Rhodothermales bacterium | reverse complement strand
GAGAGAGAATCACCAAGACGCTACCGACCGTCACAAAGACGAGGAGGACTGCGGTCAGCAGATGAGCCGTCCGGCGCTTCATCAACAGGTAGATGGTCCCCTGTGCCAACGGGGCTCCCCCCAGAAAGGCACCCGTGATATACCATGCCTTGAACACCACCGGGTGCCAGCCGAACAGCGTGGTGAGTGACTCGGTGGTGGTACCCGCTGCATACGTCAGCACGCCGATGAACCACCACAGGAGGTACAACGCGTCGGGCTTCTTCCGCCAGTGTCGCCACAGACTCAGGGCAAACGGTAGCGAAACGATCGTGGTAACGATCGGAATGAAATGGATGAGTTGGCGCACAGAAGTCGGTGCTAAAAGGCGCGCGAGCCGTTGGCCTGCAAGACGTACTCGAACGTGTAGTACCGACTCTCGCTCGCTGCGGTGATCTCAGCCGGAGAGTCGCGGTAATAGTTCAATATTTTTATTTTGGCGAACCTCCCGTCCGCCGTCCGGATGACGAGTACTCGGCCGGGAATCGGGGTGATGGCGTTGGTGGCAGGGTTGTAGTTATACCACCCGTTGCCCGAGCCCGCCGGAATTGCCGTTCCGTCCGTAGAATCGACCGTGTACCCCCCGACGGGCGCCTCGGTCAGTTCCTCGAAGGTGCCCTCTACAATCTGGACGCCGCCATTGCCGGGGCCGCTGGTTCCGGCATTGACAAAGATGCTTGTCCCCTGCAGCGCCAGGTCCCATTCTTCTGATGTGGGCCCGGAGACCATTGAGTTTGTCCTTAGGCTATAGTAGGTAACCAGACCGGCTCCAACGGGCCGGCCCTGCACCACACCCACGATGGGGTCTGCGGGAATATTTTCGGCAAGAACCGACTGCAGCGGTTCTGCATTTTCATCTGTTATGGAGTTCGAGTCGCAGGCGGCCGATGCGGTAGCAACGATTGCCAGGAGTGCGACGAGTTTGACGGTCGAGTTCATTATTCTGTTCTTAGTCCGTTGATCGAAAGGTTCAATCCCAGGTGGATAATTCGGCCGGCGAGTGCAGGCACCAGGTCGGGAAACACGCGGCCGGTCAGATTCACGATTCCGCCTTGGGCACGAAATCGGTTCGAGAGGCGATAGGTCGCGGTGAGGTCGATGAGCAAATACCCCGGGGCGTATTCAGAATCATCGTCCAGAATGAGATTGCCGTTCCTGTCACCGAAGCCGTAACGATGGCGATAGGCCAGTCGTAGGTTGGTCGTGGTCCGGCCGAGCCGATGACTGGCCGAAATACTGGCCGTATGAGGCGCCCGATTGAAGAGGCCCCCATAGTCTGAAAGTTGGACTCGTTGATCCCTGCCATCGACGCGTTTGAACAGCGAGCCGGACTTTATCTGCTCCAGAACGTCTCGGTCTCGGGTTTGCAGGTATTGGTAGCCTGCTGTCATTGACAGAGACGGTCTCGGTTGCCAAACCACTTCTGTTTCCAACCCACGGGTATAGACACGCCGCAGGTTGAGATAGGAAAAGAGAAACTGCCCGTTGGGCTTCGCTGCAATCGGCTGGGTCTCGATCAGGTCGTGGACCTCATTACCGAAGAGATTGAGTCGGAGTTGGAGGTGATCGGTCAAGTCCACATCTCCGCCCACATTGAGAGACACCGAATGCTCTGGCTGCAGGGTACCAAAGGTCTCAACATCGGCCAGGAGATACGCGATCTGGCCTGCCACCTGATAGGAGGCAATGGCGTTCTCAAGGTCCTGCGAGCCAACAACACTGTAGCCCGCCCCCGGATTGGTGAAGTCCAGAAATAGCTGCTGAAAGGTGGGCGACTTGAAACCGGTACCCAACGATGCTCGAAACCGAATCCTGTCGGAGGGGGCCGCCTGAAGGGCAATCTTGGGGCTCAGGCGTCCCTGGTACTCGCTATGGAAGTCCCACCGGGCGGAGGCGGTCACCTGGAAACGGCTCGAGACGAAGAATTCATGCTGCGCGAAGGCAAAGGCGGCCCGCGTCTCCCGCCGTCCGCCGGCGATCCGACTGGCCTCCACGGACTCGCGAACCATTCCCACGCCTGCGGTGACAAGTTGCCGAGGCCCAACCACCCAGTTCAAGTGCGACTCAGACTTCAGATACAGGGTGGCGAAATTTGTGTGCTGCGGCCTGGCGGGTGCAGCAGGGTCGAAGAGTTCGAGAAAGCTGGACGATCGACTCCCGTATGCTGACGTCCGAAGCCGGAGATCTCCGGCAAGACGCGTCGTTATCGCGGTGGAGACGCTCCAGTCCGTGCGCCCGGCATCCTGTTCAAACAGGCCTGCATTTCCGGCTACTACAGCCCCTGCGGTGCTAACCTGGCTGAGTCGGGCAAACCGGGCGTTCATCCGGGCGGTCGATCTGCTAGACACCTCCAGATCCAGACGGCCACTCAAGGTGAGATCTTCGAACCGAGGGGCCGTTGTACCCGGCTCTTCGGGAAGAAGGTCATATCCATCTGAAGCGTAGCGGTATAGCTCGAGGCGCGCCGCCCCATCCTCGAAGCCTCGGGAGATGGAAGCATCCAGGTTGGACGTTCCGTGGGTCTGGCGCCGATATCCGACTTCGCCGGCAAAAGCCTCGTCCGGTCGGCGCGTGATGATGTTCACCACGCCAGCCAACGCCTCGCTTCCATATAGAGAGGAGGAGGGCCCGCGCACAATTTCGATTCGCTCGACAAGCCCGGACGGGATGCGGTCCAGATCAATCGTGCCACCGCTGCGGCCCGTGACCGGTTCACCGTCAAGTAGAATTAGCGTGTGCGCTGGATCCATGCCCTGCAGCTGGATGCCAGCTCCAAACTGGTCCCGCGTAACCGTCAGGCCGGGATACGCGGATAACAGGTCGGAGACGCGAGTCACTCCACTGGCCAGAGCCGCTGACCTGGTGATGACGCTAGTTGGCATCGGGACATTGCGCAAACTTCGGGGCGTGCGGGTAGCCGTGACCACTATCTCAGCAATCTCCACCGTCCAGACCGAATCCCGCGCGGTCTGTTGTGCCTGCGCCGAATTGACCAGAAGGATGAATCCGACAATGAGTATATTTGATTGAAGGGCGACCATCATGTAATTCTATACACACCGATAATATTGCATAGTTTTGAATAGAAATGGTTAAGTATTGTATGGGACTAGCCTTAGTTGTGATCGAATGAACTTCGAGAGATCATGGTGACGGGCAGAGACGAACAGAGTCTTGCGCTTGCCGCAGCGGCGAGGCGCCTGGGCGTACACCCGAGTACGCTCAGACGATGGGCAGATGCCGGTGACATTGGCGTTCAGCTGACGCCGGGGGGGCACCGCCGTTTCCCCGTCTCAGAAGTGGAACGTCTTCTTGGCTCGAAGGTGACGAAAATGGATCCGACCCCGGTGCCTCGTCCGGACGGGGTGGAGCAGACGCTTGCTCGGACGAGGCAAGAGATTGGGCATCACGACGCGCGCTGGATGCATCTCAGTGAACAGGATCTGGAGGAGAAGCGACTCCTCGGGCGCCGACTCGTGGGCCTCATGATGCAGTATCTGTCCGCGGAGAATGGGGACGGCGATACCTTCCTGGCTGAAGCGCGGGCTATTGGTCGACTGCATGGCAAGAGCGCCATTCAGGACGGGCTGGAACTCTCCGATGCGCTCAAAGCCACCATGTTCTTCCGCGACAGGATTCTTGAATCCGCACTACTGCTACCGAAGTCAGCGCAGTCCCGGCCAGAGGCGAATACAAGGGTCTACCGGCGAATCAACGATTTCCTTAATGCAGTCCAGCTGGCTATCGCGGAGGTCTTCGAGCGGGACAAGTGAACTAAAGGACGGTAACACGCCCCCTCAATCTCTGGAGTTTATTGTTTCGTACCACTGGCGCCTCAGAATGACCTCCGTAGTCGTCGTCGTACTGGAATTTGAAGTCGCTGCTCGTCATATCCATCGAACTGTTGCTGATGGTCTGCTCGGCATCGTCCTGTTCGTAGACACTGCTATAACATCTACTTCCATCTGACTTTTAATCAGAGGGTCCTTGGCTAGAATCCAAGCGGGGTCGCCTACAGTTCTTCTAACCGCCGGTCACGTCAGACAGCGGAGATCTGCTCTCGTGCCAGGGCGTCCAGAACTGCCGCGTGCAGGTGTCCGTTCGTCGCAACAACCCCCGTGTTCTCCAGCAGCTTGGCTCCATGGCTGAAGTCGAGTTCCTTGCCAAAGATGTCGGTTACCCGGCCGCCTGACTCGGTCACCACCAGCGCTCCGGCGGCGTGGTCCCAGATCCTCTCATCGTACGAGGGTCGGACGGGCAATCGCATATAGATGTCGGCCTCGCCGCGCGCCACTACCGCGTACTTGGCCTGACTGTCCATCCTGCGTGGACGACTGGTAATTCCGAGCGCGGCAGCTACCCGTGCCGAACTGTCGTGGGAGCTATGGCCGGACTCGACAGACTCGGACATGCAGGCCAGCGCCGCCTCACGGGTCCGCGAAACGCGAACTGGTTCCGCCCCTTCGAGCGGACCGGAAGACTGGAAGCACCCTCCCCCGGCCGTTGCCCAGAGAATCGTACCGATTGATCCGTCAGTGGGATGAGTCAGCGCCGGACAGGCCAGCGCGGCGACAACAGGTTTCCCGTTCCGGATAAGCGCCAGTGCCACCGCGTACTGATCTCCCCTGAGAAAGCCCTTCGTGCCATCGATTGGGTCCAGCGTCCAGAATTCGTCACTGGCCTCACTCGATCCGCCTCGATCAATCCAGCCAGTCACCTCAGAAGGTTTAGCCCCAGGCACCAGGTCCTCGACAAAGCTGGTCACTCGCTCCAGGACCCCAGTATTCTCTGCCATTCTGAGAGCGGACGCGCTCTCCTCGGCAATGATGGGGACGTTCGGAAAGTACTGGTCTAGGGTCCGGCACACCACGGCCTGACTCCCATAATCGGCCACTGTCACCGGACTGCGATCTCCTTTCTGGAGAGTGTCGGGAGAAGCCGAGGCCCGAACAGCTCGGGTGAGTTTGGCTGCGGCCGAAACGGCCTCGAGCGCCGCTCGGAGCTCAATACTTGAAATCATGTGCAGCGTTGGCCATCAGGGTTGATCCGGGGACTGGGTCGGGAATATCGGAAACTCGGGGACAAAATTGTACTGGCCTCGCGAATCGGCCGCGGCTACGAATAGACCGAGTCCATTCGTAACGCAAACATAACGCGGACGCAGTTCGCGCGCGTACCTGCTCACCTGCGCGAGGGTAGCCTGGGACAGCGGCACGTTTGCCGCCTTGCATTCTATAACCATCCAGACAGCACCCTGACGATCGTGGACCGTCACGTCGGTCCGCCGAGAGCCTGCATGCGAGCGATGTCCCTTCTCGACCGCAAGAAGCGCCGCGGGCACACCCTGCCGACTCAGAAACTCGAAGGCATGCTGCCGCACCCACTCTTCCGGGGTAAGGACCACCCATTGGCGCCGAACCGAATCGAAAACCCGGCCCTCCTCCACCCGAAGATCTGCCGGTCGCGGCAGGCGCAGTTCGGGATAATGCTCCCTACTGCTCACGGCGTGTACCCAGTCAATTCCACGTACCCACGCCCCGACATGGGCGCTCCACCCCGAGTCCCGGAGACGCTCACCGAGCCTTCCCAGTACCTGATGCGTGTGTCCAACTCCTGATTCGGCAGGACCGCTTCGATCACCATCTCCAGCTTGTGCTCAGGAACTGACATAGTCCATGCAATGGGGTATTCCACGTTGGTCGCGGGACTGCGCCAGTAGTCCGTGGGGCGCATCTGGATTCGCGCCGGGTCTAGGGGCAAGCCGCCACCATCAGGTCCAACCAGGCTTCCATCAACATACTGGTTGTCAGTTGCTGAACGCAGCCTGAAATACATCAGGTCCTGGTCCTGGTCCAGCTGCAGAGAGAACCAGTCCCATCCTGACTGCCCCTCCGACAACAGCGATGTGCTCCACTCGCGGTCAAACCATGATTGTCCAGCCACGCGGATGGTATCCAGCCCGATCTGGATGGTCCCCTCCGTTGCCAGCCGTGTGATCGAGTAGTAGTGAGAGGCCTGAGCGTCGCCGAAGCCCTTGGGGCTGTATCCCTTCTCTCCCTGCTGGAAGATCGGCTTGGTCGGCCGAAGGTCGAGCGAGAGGCCGAAGTCTGGTTCTCCGGCCTCGATATGGACACGCGAAAGGTCCGGAGTACCATCGACGCTCCAGTCCTCCACCCAGACCTTCAACCCCTCTTCAGTAGCGCGGGCGCCGGCGAGACCGGCGGCTCCGCGAGCGATTCTCTCGGCGCTCATGAACCGATCACCCGTAGGATGCGAGATGGCAAGGTGGGCGCTGTAGAGTTGCCGCGTTGACCACTCGGACAGCGCGCCCGCTTCGGCAGCCGGTGGCGCGAGGGCGTTTCGAAAAATGGTGAACTGGTAGCCATACGGGTCGCCGTCGGTACTCTGGACGTTGCCGGTGAAGTACCACCACTCAAGGTAGAAGTCCGGATGGGGACCGTGGTCACGCGGAAATTGCATCGCGTACCCCGGTCGTGCGCGGGCAAAGCCGGTTGTGTCAACTGACAGGGCCTCGGCCAGGGACAGGCCTGTCTCGGGCGGGCTGGAGCACCCCGACAGGACAACCAGAATCGTCATGGTGGTCAGCCACGCTCCGGTGGCGAGCCAAATTTTGCCCCTCCGGTTCAACGCGTCCCCCCTTTCAGTCTGCTGGCCAGGGGAACCCGGCTGGCGGCCCGGGCTGGAATTAGGGCTGCAGTCACGGCCGCCAGCACGGATACCAGCAGGGCCTGGGCAAGAATGGACGGCGCCACGGTAAACTCGAGGCTCCATCCAAAGGATCGCTGGTTGATCACCTCAACCAGACCAGCGGCCAGAGCCACGCCCAGAGGCATGGCCAGGAGGCCCGCCAGGGCACCCATCATGGCGGACTGTAATATGATTAGCCTCGAGAGCGTGCCGCGCCTGAGACCCACGGCTCGCTGCACGGCATACTCCCAGGCTCGCTCTAGCTGGATGGCTGAAAGTGCACTGATCACGCCGATCACCGCTACAACCAGCGCGAGGATCTGGAGCACCCATGTGATGGCGAAGGTCCGATCGAATATGTTGAGTGACGCTCTCCGCAAGGAAGCATTTGACTGGACGATGAGCGACTGATAAGGCGCGGTCAGCCTCCGGACCTCAGACGCGACAGCATCTACATCAGCCCCCTCCTTCAGGTACAAGGCCAGTCCGGAATAGTCCTGATCCCCAAACATCCTCTCATAGACGGCTCGGTCCATCAACACGACGCCGACATCAGACCCATAGTCTATGTACTCCGCCGCGACGGGACGCCACAGGGCACCAAGCGGCGACTCTATCAGAAGCGAATCGCCAACCGTGACCCCATTTCGATAGGCATAGGGCTCAGACACAAACACGGCCCCGGACTCCAGCTCGCTCCAGGGGTCCGCTACGATGGACTTGGTGAATCGGTAGGACGCATGGCTCGCCGGACCGTGCTCGATCACCACCAACGTAATCGGACCGTCTTGACCCTTGATTTCGGTTCTGCGAACGCCATAAGCGGTTTCCACCTGCGGGAGCCCTCTCATAAGTTGGAGCGCCGCCGGCTCCACAACCCCTCCGCCTAGTCGCGCCACAGCGGTGGGCGGCTGAACGTACAGGTCCGCTCGCAGGGTCATGTCGAGCCATTCTACCACCGTCCCCCGGAAGCTGTCCACCATGACTCCCACTCCGATGGCAGCCGAAACGGCCACGCTCAATGCGATGATGGCAATCGAGGTACGGCTCATCTGTGTCCGAATACCCCTGATGGCCATACGCCATGTAAGCGGAAGCGAGGCCCGATCTGTGGCAGCGAGCACCAGCCGAATCAAGGCCGGCGAGGCCAGCGCGAACCCGCCAATCACCAGGAGCAGGCCGGCATACCCTCCCAGCACCCCCCAGGGCAACGCGAGTATGCCCCAGCCGGCAAGGACCAACAGAACGCCGATTCTTGCAAGAGGCGCTATCCGCGCGGCGAATCTAACCTCGTCCTCAGACCGGCGCAGGGCGTCGGCGGCCGGCACTGAAGCAGCCTGACGGGCGGGTATCCACGCTGATAAGACACTGGACCCGAGGCCGAGGGCAAACGCTTTGGCCATATCCATTGCCGATACGGGCACATCGCGGACGCTCACCACGAAGTACAGGTCGTTAATCGCCCTCGTGACCAGATGAACGAGTGCCTGGCCCAGAAGGGCGCCCAGCGCCACGCCAAGCAGACTTCCGACGGTGCCAAGAATGGCAGCCTCGGATAGCACTGACCTGGCAATGAGGCTTCTGGACACTCCGGTAGCCCTGAGCCGGGAATAGACCGGCCGCCTCTGTACCACGGAGAACGACATGATGTTGAAGATGAGAAACATCCCCACCACCAAGGCCAGATACGAGAGCGCCTGGAGATTAGTGTCGAAGGCAGCTGTCATCTGAGACAGTGCTGCCGTGCGCGCCGCCGGCCTTTCCAACTGCACCCGTGGCCCGAGTGCGCGGGCAATTTCCTCCGCGCTCTTGTCAGTGGTAAAGAGGTCAATGCGAGTCAGCATTCCCTTCATCCCTAGGGCCGTCTGTGCCGTTGCGATGTCGGTCAGGATCAGATTATTCCAGCCCTCGGCAGACGCCTCTCCGGGTTGCAGCACGGCGGCAACGGTCAGCAGGACCTCTCTTCCCGAGACCGTGACCCTAAAGGTGTCAGCAGTCTGGACACCGAGTTTGCTAGCCCCATCAACTGACAGGGCCGCGCCGAGTGACGAACCAAGAAGGCCTCTCGATTCGGGAAAGCCCTCCAGGGAGCTTCCTTGAACCTGCTCGCTGAAGGGATCTATACCGAGTAAGCGGAAGGTCCCGGCTGGGGTCCGTGCATAGCCCTCCACCACCGGAGCGGAAGCCCGCATTGCCAGCTCCGTTCGAAGCCTAGCGTAGGCGCTGGTTTCGATCTGTCCCGAGGGCCCGGTCAGATAATGGGTAGCGCGACCGGAAACGGTCTCCGCCGACAGCCGGAAGGCGCGCTGAGCACTGGAGGTGGCCAAGTCCACGCCCGTAATCATGGCCACGCCCACGGCGATGCCCAGGATGGACATGGCCAGCTGAAGCTTGTGGCCCGCAAAATAGCGGCGGGCCGAGCGCACAAGCAGACGTATCACGAGTCCGTGGACTCCGACACCGCATCTCGGAGCACACCTTCCTGAAGCCTCAGCACGCGGTCGGACACGCTGAGGAAATCCGTGTCGTGAGTGACCACCAGCATGCTGACATTTCGCTCGCGGACCATTCCGTGCAGGAGCTCCATGATCTCCCGTCCCGTCTGGTAGTCCAGATTTCCGGTCGGCTCATCGGCCAGGACCAGGACGGGGTCATGGATCAGAGCTCTGGCGATGGCCACTCGTTGCTGCTCGCCGCCTGACAGGCGATCGGGCGGTGATCCGCCGCGCCCCGAAAGGCCAACCCTCGCCAGCATTTCTTCTGCCGTCACGGCCGCGGACTGCAGCCGTTGTCCGCCCAGAACCAGAGGCAACGCGACATTCTCCGCTGCGGTCAGGGTCGGGATAAGATTAAATGACTGGAAGACGAAGCCCATTTGACGCGCACGCAGATCGGTCCGCTCATCGTCTGTGAGCCGATGCAACTCGCGCCCCTGTACGAGGACGGTCCCCTCGTCCGCCACATCGAGACCGCCAATCACGTTTAGCAGCGTACTCTTGCCGGAGCCACTCCTACCAAGAAGCGCCACAAATTGGCCCGCTGCCATAGAGAGCGAGGCACCCCTAAGAACAGAGCGCTTTTCGCCTGCCTCCATGTAGTACTTGTAGACCTGACGCAGTTCCAGAATGGGCGTTTCCATGCGTCTCTCACGCGAGCCGTGCAACGGGGTTCAGCCTCCCGTCCGTCCTCACTGGCGCTTCACCGCCTGCGAAAGCCTCTGACAGAGCCCCCAGTCTCTAGACCGCTCCGTACGCGAGCATCGCCTTGGCCACCTTGACAAAGCCACCAACGTTGGCTCCCTTGATGTAGTCTACGTAGTCGTCTGACACCCGACCATACTGCACGCAGGTGTGATGGATGGTCGACATGATGTCCCTCAGCTTGGCATCCACCTCGCTTCGCGTCCACGAAAGGCGCATCGAGTTCTGGGTCATTTCCAGGCCCGAAATGGCGACGCCACCGGCGTTGGCTGCCTTGCCGGGGCCGAATAGAACGCGGGCTTGCTCAAAGACCTTGGTGGCTGCGTAGGTAGTCGGCATGTTGGCCCCCTCTGAGACTAGAATGCAGCCGTTCTTGACCAGCTCGTGCGCGCTGTCTTCGTCCAATTCATTCTGGGTAGCGGAGGGAAAGGCCAGTTCGCCTTCCACTGACCAGGGGTCCTTTCCTTCGCGGTACTCGAGTCCGAATTCGTCCGCGAATTCCTTGATGCGGCCTCTTCGGTTGTTCTTCAGATCCATCACATAGGCGAGTTTCTCGGAGTTCAGCCCGCCCCGATCCACGACAACACCTGAAGAATCTGAGAGAGTCACCACCTTTCCGCCCAATTCGATGAGTTTCTCGGCCGTGTACTGGGCAACATTGCCGGATCCCGAAACCAGGCAGGTGCGGCCGGCGATCTCCTGGCCCCGGGTCTTGAGCATTTCGCTCGCGAAGTAGACGCTGCCGTAGCCGGTTGCCTCTGGTCGAATTAGGCTTCCTCCATACTCGATGCCTTTTCCAGTCATCGTGCCGGTAAACTCATTCCGGAGCCTCCGGTACTGACCGAACATGTAGCCGATCTCCCGCGCGCCGACCCCGATGTCGCCGGCCGGGACGTCGATGTTCTTGCCGATGTGCCGGAAAAGCTCGGACATGAAGGACTGACAGAAGCGCATGACTTCATGGTCGCTCTTGCCCTTGGGATCGAAGTCACTGCCACCCTTTCCGCCCCCCATGGGGAGCGTGGTGAGACTGTTCTTGAGGATCTGCTCAAAGGCCAGAAACTTCAGGATTCCCAGGTTCACACTCGGGTGGAATCGCAGTCCTCCCTTGTATGGACCGATAGCTCCGTTAAACTGGATCCGGTAACCCCGATTGACCTGGATCTGGCCGCTGTCGTCCACCCAAGTGACGCGAAATATCACTATCCGATCAGGCTCGGTCAGTCTTTCCAGAATCCTCGCCTTCTCATACTCCGGGTTTTCCTCGAGGAACGGCCACAGCTTTTCGGACACCTCATGGACAGCCTGAAAAAACTCAGGTTCGCCGGGGTTTCGCGCTTTTACGCGGGCGAGAAAAGAGTCTAGGCTGTCCAGCTTGAGTTCCATCGTTCTATGACGCTATAATTAGGGAGTAACGGGGCCCGGCACGTGGAAGCGCTTCCGGACCGAAGTGCGAACGGTACGCCCAAAACTCGTGTGCGTGCAAGTCAGGCTGAGACTGACCTTCCGGAGAGTAAGTAGAGGACAGCCATTCGAACGGCCACTCCGTTGGTAACCTGGGACAGGATAATTGCCCTCTCGTGGTCTACCACATCGCTGGCCAGCTCGACCCCGCGATTGACTGGACCCGGGTGCATGACCAGCATGTCGGGATGCTGATCCAAGTGCGCGCGGGTAATTCCAAACTGATTGTGGTATTCGCGAACGCTGGGAAAGAGCTGACGGCCTTGCCGTTCCAATTGGATTCGAAGGGCCATGGCCACATCGCAACCCTCTAGGGCCTCGTCCAAGCGGTGGGTGATCCGCAGGCCAGCTGGGACCATCTCGCTGATTCCAGGCGGGATAAGGGTGCGAGGGCCGCATATGGTGATTTCGGCACCGAGCGCGGCCAGCGCGTAGATGTTCGACCGAGCCACCCTGGAGAACATGACGTCTCCCACTATGCTCACCCGAAGTCCTGTCAGGTCGGGGTGATACTCCGTGATAGTTAGCGTGTCGAGTAAGGCCTGGGTCGGGTGTTCGTGAGCGCCATCGCCGGCATTGATAATGGTCGCATCCATGCACCGCGTGAGAAATTGGGGAGCCCCTGGCGACCGATGCCGGACCACGACCATGTCAATCTTCATGGCCTCAATATTCTGGGCCGTGTCCTTCAGGGTCTCGCCCTTGGACACCGAAGAGCCTGAGGCTGCAAAGTTCACCGTGTCCGCGCTGAGCCGCTTCTCCGCCAGCTCGAACGAAACCCTGGTGCGAGTGGAAGCCTCGAAGAACAGGTTCACCACCGTAACGCCTCGCAGAGAAGGCACCTGACGGATCGGCCGCTCCAGTACCTCCCGAAACTCTCTGGCTGCCGCATGAACCGTCTTGATCTCGTCGGCCGACCAGGTTTCCAAGCCCAGTAGGTGCCGGTGTTGAAGTCCGCTCCCGTTGCCCTCCAGGGTCATCCCCTCCCTCCTGCTGCTTTCGGGTTCGCGACCAACCAGACGCCGTCCCGGTCATCGCATTCGGTCAGTCTGACGCGGACCTCTTCTCCCGGAAGGGTGGGCACCTGGCGTCCGACGATGTCCGCGCGAATGGGCAGTTCCCGAAGGCCGCGGTCCACAATCGCTACGAAATGAACCGCCGCTGGCCGCCCAATGTCCATCAGTGCATCCAAGGCTGCCCGAACAGTGCGTCCCGTATAGAGCACGTCGTCCACCAGAAACACCCGCCGCTCCGTCAAATCAAACGGGATCCGGGTCTCCCGAATTTCCGGCTGCTTGAGTCGAAGCCGGAAATCGTCCCGGTACATCGTGGCATCTAGAATCCCCAGCGGGACATCGAGCCCCTCCAATTCCTGAATTCGGCGCTGGATGCGTTTGGCGAGGAACACCCCGCGTGACTGCATGCCAATGAGGGCCAACGTCTCCGTGGCCGAAGCTCCCGGCTCGAGAAATTCGACGATCTGCTGAGCCATGCGGTCCAGCATGCGTCCAAGATCCCGTTCATCCAGGAGTTGGGCTTTGACAACGTCATTCGGCTCCATTTCGCAAGTTACGTCAGAAGCACCCGCCGGGGCGTGACCAAAACGGACTCAAGGCCGTTGATTTCCTGCGAAAGCATCGACGCAGAAGGCAAGCGCGAGTGGAACTGTCCGCCCTCGCGCGCCTTCCATTCGGCGGCAATTACCACTCCCACCCCCCGGCCCGTATGTCCGACAACCAGGCGGTCCTCAAGTATCTGGACCCCGTCGTTGTTTCGCAGCTTCGAAACATGGAGCTGCGGGCCCGACTGATTGTCGAGGGCTTCATCACGGGGTTGCACAAGAGCCCCTATCACGGGTTCTCGGTGGAGTTCGCCGAACACCGGCCGTACAACCCTGGCGACGAGTTGCGCCACGTTGACTGGAAGGTGTACGCCAAGACTGACCGTCACTACGTCAAGCAATACGAAGAAGAGACCAATCTCAGGCACTATGTGGTGCTCGACACGTCTCTCTCGATGCGCTACAAGGGCACTGGGCCGGTCAGTAAGCTCGAATACGGTACCTACCTGGCGTCGGCGCTTCACTATCTGATGGTCCGTCAGAAGGATGCCACAGGCCTCATTGGGTTTGACCAAACCATCCACACCCTCAGGCCGCCCCGCTCCACGCAAGGCTACCTCCGTCAGTTGTTGGCGACCCTGGATCAGTTCTCGCGACTCGAGGCAACAGACAAGCGCACCAGCGCAGCTTCGGTACTCAACGAGGTGGCCGAACGCATCTCTCGGCGCTCACTTGTCGTGGTGATTACCGATCTCTTTGAGAATGTGAGCGAACACGATGACCTCATGAAGGCTCTTCGGCACCTCCGGTACCGCGGCCACGAGGTCCTCGTTTTTCACGTCCTCGAATCAGACACCGAGCGAGCCTTCAGCTTCCCTGATGTCCCGATGCAGTTCCGTGATATGGAAACGGGTGAGGAATTGACCCTTCAGCCCGCTCAAGTAAAGGAAAACTACCGAGCTGCCGTGAAGGCCTTCTCGGAGCGATTCCGCAACCGATGCCGCGAGCGCAACATTGATTTTGTAGAACTCGATACCGCAGAGCCTTACAACAAGGCCCTGCTTGCCTACCTGAATAAGCGGGGCCGACTGGCCTAGCACGACTAGCGGCCTGCACCAACACCGTTCCTTCCGTACATGACTTACTACCGACTCTTCGTGATCGCGCTTGTGGTGATGATCACGCTACCGGCAGCGGCCCAAGACGCCCCACCGCCCTTGGCCAATCCCGCTGACACGCCGACAGCCGATGCGGACCCCGATCTGGTCAAGTCCTACCAGGAGTCCATCTCTGCGGACGACCTCGCCGCCCACCTCTACTTCTTCGCCTCGGACTTTTTTGAGGGCCGCGAGACCTCGACCCGGGGCCAGAAGATGGCCGCCGGATACTTGGCGGGGCAGTACCAAAAGATGGGACTGGCTCCAGCAGGCACTGGAGGTTCGGACAACGTCCGAGATCCCGGCGCTTATCTGCAGCCGTTTCCGCTGTATGGGACGCGTCAGGCTGGAAGCACGGTCTCGATAACTGGCGGAATGACAAGCACGTTTTCGGCAGCTGACCGCGATGGTCACTCTGTCTTGGTATTCGGCAACAAGGCCGAGTCCTCGGGTGGAGTTGTCTTCGGCGGGTACGGTATTGCCGCTCCCACGCTCGGGTACGACGATTACCAGGCTATGACGAACGCCGGCATTGACTACACAGACTCCTGGCTCCTGATTCTCGGCGATGAGCCGCTGGAAAATGCCGAGTCCAGCCTCCTACCCACCGAGGACGGCAAGCCGTCCAACTGGTCGACCAGTGGCAGTGCGAAGCTTCGCCACCTTTTCCGGGCTGGACTGCCGAAGGGAGTCCTGATGGTGATGGATTCATCACCCCGCAACCAGCAATCGATGGCCGAGATGGCCGATGAAGGGGCTGCTGATATGGGCGGTGTAGGCTCACTGTCCTTAGAGGAGCCAACCGGAGCCGGCGGCAACACGCCGCCGATCCTCGGCATCTCCACCGAATTCGCCAATGCGCTTCTCGCGCCCTCGGGGCGGACAGTCGCCGACCTCCAGGCTGAGATCAATGGAGAGCTAATCCCGGTGGTCTTCGCCATTGACGGCGCAGAAGTCACCGCCACCGTGCAAACTGAGACCTACGAGACGTCGTCCGAGAACGTGGTCGCTTTCATTGAGGGATCTGACCCCGAGCTGAAGGACCAGGTGGTTGTGGTATCATCCCACTACGACCACATCGGGATGACCGGAAATCCAGAGGGTGAGGACCAGGTTAACAATGGGGCCGACGATGACGGATCCGGCACGGTAGCCGTTCTAGAGATCGCCGAGGCCTTCGCGAGAGCCCGCGACGACGGTCACGGACCCCGCCGTTCCATTGCTTTTCTGAACGTTTCCGGTGAGGAGAAGGGACTGCTTGGATCGCGCTATTACACGGATTCTGAGCCCCTTTTTGCTCTGGAGAACACGGTAGCGAATCTGAACATCGACATGATTGGCCGCATCGACCCTACCCACCCAGGTGAGGACGATGACTACGTCTACATCATCGGGTCCAATCTTATCTCCCAGGAACTGCACGACACCAACGTGCGGATGAACGAATTACTGGGCACGAATCTGGACCTGAACGAGAGGTTCAATTCCAAGGACGACCCCAATCAGTTCTACCGGCGCTCGGACCACTGGAATTTTGGGAAGCACGAGATCCCCTTCATTTTCTTCTTCACCGGCACCCACGAAGACTACCACGGGGCCGACGACGAGCCCGACAAGATCGAGTACGAACGTCTAGCTCGGATCGGCCAACTGGTCTTCGCGACCACATGGCAGCTAGCAAACCAGGATGCCCGACCTGCGGTGTCTGGCGCAGGCTTTAACTAGGCGTGCAGGACCGCATCGCCCAATTGGCTGCCCAGTATCTGGACGACACCATCCAGGTTCGGCGCGAACTCCACCGGCACCCCGAGCTTGCTTATGAGGAAGTGCGTACGGGCCGGTTGGTGACGGACCGGCTGACTGACTGGGGAATCGATTTTCGCACTGGCGTCGCACGGACCGGCATCGTGGGCTTTATCGATGGCGGACTGCCGGGGCCAACACGCATGTTGCGGGCCGACATGGACGCCCTGCCCATCCTTGAGGAGAATGACTTTGAGTTTCGCTCCACAGTGGAGGGCAAGATGCATGCGTGTGGACATGATGCGCACACGTCTACGCTTCTGACGGCAGCGCGCATTCTGCACGAATGCAGGTCCGAGTTGAAAGGCAACGTCCGCCTGATCTTTCAGCCCAGCGAAGAGCGCGTCCCCGGCGGGGCTAAGCCCATGATTGAAGAGGGCTGTCTTGAGGCCTTGGAAGGGCGTCCGGCGGTTGGTCAGGTGTTCGGTCAGCACGTGCGCCCGGACCTGCCATGTGGTGCCATCGGCGTTCGAGCAGGCGAGTTCATGGCGGCCTCCGACGAATTGACTATTCGCATACACGGCCAAGGTGGACACGCGGCCGAGCCCCATCTACTGAGGGCCGATCCTGTATTGGTGGCCTCGCACGTGATCGTAGCACTCCAGTCGGTCATCTCACGCAATCGCCAGCCTGACGTCCCCTCCGTCCTTTCCATATGCAAGGTGGTTGCGGGCGATGCACCTAACGTCGTGCCAGACGTCGTGACGCTGCAGGGTACCTTCAGATCGATGGACGAGGCCTGGCGAGACAAGGGCCACAACCTAATAGAGCGGGTAGCAACCCACACCGCGGAGGCCTTTGGCGCCACTGCCGAGGTGGAAATTCTTCGAGGGTATCCGCCGCTGGTGAATGACCCGGCGGCGACCGCGCTAGTTCGGGAAGCGGCCGTGGCCTACGTCGGCGAAGACCGGGTAGTAGACCTGGACCGCTGGTACGTGGCCGAGGACTTCGCGTACTACCTTTTGGAGCGGCCCGGCTGCTTCTACACGATAGGCGTCGGCAATCCGGAGCTTGGCATCACCCATGGCCTCCACACCCCGCGCATGACCGTGGACGAACGGTCATTAGAAACAGGTCCCGGGTTCATGGCCTACCTGGCCTGGCACGCTGGGCAGGCGCGGCACGACAGGCACACGAACTAGACCGCCGTTTTCATGGACGACCTACCCCCCTTCCCAGGATTTCGCCCCGAGGCCTTCCAGTTTCTGCGGGACCTGAAGGAGAACAATGAGCGCGAGTGGTTCAAGGCCCGAAAGGCCACCTTCGACGACGAACTGCTCTGGCCTCTCCGATGCCTTATTGCAGATGCCGGCCGCGTTGCTCCTGGCGCAGGTCTCCCAATAAAGGGTGATCCGTCCAAGTCGGTTTTCCGGATTTATCGGGACATTCGATTCTCCAAAAACAAGGACCCGTACAAGACCCATCTGGGTGCGGTCCTCTCGCGCTCAGGCTCGAGGAAGGCGGCCGGTGGACTCTACCTCCAGGTTGAGCCGGGCAGTTGCTTTCTGTGTGCTGGATTCTGGCAACCCGACAAGACACTTCTGGGCGCTCTCCGTGAGCGGATCGTCGCACAGCCCGATCAGTTTCGTGATGTTCTAGGATCGCTTGGCGGCCGCGAACTGATGGAGTACTTCGGCAAGCTCAAGCGGACCCCTAGAGGCTTCGAACACGCCCAAGATCCCGAGGTAGCCGACTTCATCAAGCACAAGTCCTTCATGGTCGAGACCCGGTTCAAAGACGAGGCCATGGCCGACTCCGCGTTTACCGAGACTCTAATTGAGGCAGCCCAAGCCATGAAGGCACTGCTTCAGTGGGGCTGGGAGGTCGAGGACGAAATGGCAGCCGCCTGATCAGGCGTAGCTTGCAGTCCCGACGGCTTCGACTCGAACAATTTCGGGGACCGAGCGGCGGACCGCCTGCTCGATACCGGCACGTAGCGTCATCGCGCTCATAGGACACGTGCCACAGGCGCCGAGCAGTTCCAGCTCCGCCACCATGTCCGACGTGATACGGCGGAGGCGCACGGAGCCGCCATCGGCCATGAGATAGGGCCGCAGCTGGTCAAGGGCCTTCTCGACCCGATCTTCCAGGCTCTCTTTCTGTGCGTCCGAACTCATGCGTTGCCTTCTCCTTGGAGGCTCAGTTTACGATCCACCAAGAGGAAAGATCTACTTGTAAAGGATTTCGATTTTCTGCGATGCTGGCTGCATGGCTGCCCGCTTGTACACCGAGCGCACCGTGGCTTCGGCCAACGAAGCGAACTGCCCCGAAAGCACGCTGTCCTCGCCGGCTGCGGCCGGGGTTCCGGCATCGCAAGCTTCGCGCAAGGGCTCCTGAATCGGAATCTCCCCCAGCAACGGGACGCCCTCGTCCTTGGCAAGCTGTCTGGCCCCACCTTTTCCGAAGAGGTAGTACCGCTTTCCGGGTAGTTCTTCAGGTTCGAACCAGGCCATATTCTCCACGATGCCGACGACCGGTACTTCCACCTGCCGAAACATAGCCACACCCTTCCGAGCGTCCGCCAGGGCAACCTTCTGGGGAGTCGACACGATCACGGCCCCCGACAACGGAACGGTCTGGACGATGGTCAGCTGGATATCACCCGTTCCCGGAGGCAGGTCCATGATCAGAAAGTCCAGGTCTCCCCACTCTGCCTCGCCGAGAAACTGCTTGACGGCGCTCGACACCATGGGCCCACGCCAGATCACTGCCTTGTCTGGATCGACCAGAAACCCCATCGACAAGGTCTTGACACCGAATGCCTCGACCGGAAGAATCTTTCGGGCTTCGTTCACCCGGGGCTTTGAACCCTCGACTCCCATCATGACCGGGATCGAAGGGCCGTAGATGTCGGTGTCCACTAGACCGACCCGGAAGCCCTGACGACTGAGAGCGACCGCCAGGTTCACCGCGACCGTGCTCTTGCCAACGCCTCCCTTTCCGGAGGCCACTGCCAGAATGTGTTTGACGCCCGGCAGCATCTGGGTCTTCCCGTCCACCTGGGTGTCATCACCAAACCCAATGATCGGATTGTCGAGCTCCACCTGGATCTCCGTACCGTCAGGCACAGCGGCGCTCAGGGCGGCTTTGACGAGGCCTTCTGCCTCTCTCGCAAACGCGCTCCCAGGATCATCCAAGACCAGCGTCAAGGCTACAAGGCCTTGCTCCACCACGAGATCGCGAACCAGGCCGCGCCTCAGAATATGCTCTCCTGAAGCGGGTTCGACTACGGTTTCGAGGGCATCCAGAACCTTATCAATCATCTCGGAGGGCTCAGAAAGTGGTCGTCAAGAGGTACCGAAAATGCAACGGTCGCCCCCCTTATTGTTCCTAGGCGCGCCGCGCAACCAGCGCAATCCACTCGCCTTCCATAATCACGCGTTCGCAGGCGCAGCCGACCTCCGTCAAAGCGGATCTCATCATTGCCTCGTCCGGCACCAGCACGCCTGAAAGGACAATCACGCCAGCGGGGGCACAGGCCTTCACGAGAGCGGGGAGCATGTCCAGCAGTACTGCTCGATTGATGTTCGCGATCACGACATCGAAGGGCGCCTGCGTACCGATGCACTCGATCCCGCCGGCGAGTATGGCGATGTCCGTCTCCCCGTTTCGCTCCAGGTTCTCAACGGCATTCTCCTGACTCCATGGGTCAATATCGAAGCCCATAATGCGACAGGCACCGAGTTTCCGGGCCGCCAGGGCAAGGACCCCCGTTCCCGTGCCTGCGTCCAGGACGGACTGTCCCGGCACCACCAAGTCATGGAGGATGGACAGGATCAGCCTGGTGGTCTCGTGATGAGCGGTTCCGAAGCTCATCTTGGGCTCGATACAAAGAGGAATCAGCCCGTCCGCCGGCGTGTGCCAGGGCGGGTGAATGCAGAAGCGCCCCACCGATACGGGCTCGATACCGGCTTCCCAGGTAGCGTTCCAGTTCTCCGGCTCCACGCGACGAGAATCTTCCAAGCGGTATCCGATTGGACCGATGACCTGGTCCAGATCTGGGACGAGCCCCGAAGGCAGCACACTCTCGTCCACGTATCCGCGGACTCGGCCATCCTCCTCGTCAAAAGCCCCGAACCCGAACTCGGCCAACTCAGCGATGAGCCAACCTGAATGCTCCGCGGGGCCTGTGAATGTGAATACCAGCGTCCCGGGTGCGGCTTGCGTCATTTATCGATCGAGGCGAAAAACTCGGATGCCCCATGCATGGGGGTTGCGGGGATCCCCGCCACCGAAGTCGCCAAAAGAGTGAGAGAAGTCTGTCTTGAAACCCACCTCATACTCCCCAGGATCCAGCTCAAGGATCCCGTCATACTGGCGATTGATCTCACTGCCTCCCGCTGGCTCCGTGTTGCGCCGGGTCATCTCCCAGATTCGGTCGCCATCGGAGTTGTCGATCCAGCCATAGTCGTACCGACCGCTATCAGAGAGTTCTCCAACGGCCACGACCCTCACGCGCGTTTTCTCGGCTAGGGTAAACTTGCCTTCCTTTTGAACGTCGTTCCCGAGACGGGAGGCCCCGAACAGTTCGGTGGCATCTCGCGGCAGGGTTCCCACACTCACCTCGGTCTCGCCTCTCTCTTCATCCGCCGCGGACGCTCTGCCTCCCTGCGAGACGACCGTGACCTTGGCAGCATCGCCCGTCTCCATCGGAAACAGCGTTACGCCCCAGCGCGACGGCACAGTCGGTCTGTCGCGTCGCCAATCACCGAACGCATGAGACCCGTCGGATACATAGCGAAGGGAATACGTCCCAGGCTCAAGGGTCACGAAGGCAGTCTCCTCGCGGTTGTCCCTGTCGCCTCCGGCCGATTCGCTTTCGTCAACCGACATGGTCCAGATTTTTTGGCCTCCCGACTCGATCCAGGCGTAGTCATAAACCGTGTCACCGGAGCCTGCCTCGCCCGTGGCCACCGCCACGAGTCGCGTGGTCTCGGTGATCTCAAACACAGCCTCAAGATCTGCATCGTTTCCAACCTCACTAAATGCAACCAACGGTTCGGGTCCCATCCAAGGATCGTATTCGCCCACGGATCCTGAAAGCGGAAAGAGACGCAGGCCCCAGCCCAGCGGGTCGTACGGAGGGTTGGCCCTCCACGATCTTGCGGCGTGGGATCGGTCTGTTTCAAACAACACATCGTAGATGCCGGGCTCCAGTGCCACGGTGCCGTCGAAGACGCGATTTCGCTGCATGCCACCTGCATCCTGCGTGTTTTCTCGTGTCATTTCCCATACAGCCTCATCTTGGCCGAGTCGTACAATCCGGGCAACGTCACACTCGCGCACACAAGTTTCGGCAACAGCATAGATCCTGACTTCTGACGGCTCATCGATCCGAATCCTACCGGTCTTTCGAGTGCGATTCCCTACCGTCCCCGAAGACCAGACCGCATCGCCGTCCCATCCCTGGTTCTCAAAACGGACGACTCGCCCGATGTCGTCGCGCGGCGAGACCACGAATCGCCAGTATTTGGCGTCGTTTGCCCAATGGACGTTCAGGCCCAGCGTGCCCCGGCCTCCGCGGCTGTCCTCTGTGGCGCCGAATGTGGTGAAGTACAACTCATAGGCCCCTGCCTCAAGACTGACGGAGTCTCGCGTAGTCATCCGGGTTCGATCGATAAGGGATCGGGACGGGTCTTGCCTCCACATCAGTTCACGGGAGTCCCGCCGAATAATCCAACCGTAGGCGGCAGGCGTATCGGAGCCCTCCGTCTCTACGGAACCGACGGCATCAAGGAGGACCAGGCCATCTGCATCGAGTTCAAAGGCCCGCGCAGTAAGTTCGCCAGAATCAAGACCTGCGACCGCCACAAGACCTGCTGGCGCCGCCGGTCCCCGCGCCAGACGCCAAACGATTAGAACTACAACGAGCCCCAACAGGAACAGCTGGACGCGAACAATACGTTTTCTCTTCATGCCTGGATTTTGGAGGGAGGTGTGCTCTACGGGGAGGGGCGGTGGAAGTTACCCGACGCCGCTTTATCAACGAAGCTCGCTCTCGAACCCGCACGTGCCGAGATGAAGGCGTACATTCGAGGCGACCCGCTCCCGTACTCTCCCCGTGTAACAAAGGTGTTTCGGGCGGGGTACACCGCCACCTATCAACCTCACCCGCCGGCCTATCATCCGGATGAACCTACCCTCCTTTAAAAGGAGCGCTGACAAGCAGAAACTCCCCGAGGACAAACGGGCCCAATCAGGCACCCGGACCCTCCTCATGGGACTGCTTTTCACGGGTGCCACGGCCATGGCGCTGGTGTATCACCTGCTCGCCTGGCGTGGGCAGGTGCCATCAGCCTCCCTGAGGCTAGGGTATGATTTCCTCCTGCTAGTGGGGTACGCGGCACTTTGGGCGCTGCTGGCGGAATCATTCCGCCGCAAGAGACCCTCCCCGGCCCGTTCATTCTGGACGACGACGCTGGCGGCCGGCGTCGTAATCGTCATAACGCATGTGGTGCTTCTGATAGCCAGGGCCCCCGCGTCCGTCCCCGCCTCCCTGGCGCTGGGGTTTGACCTCGAAACCGGCGCCCCCCTCGTCCTGGCGACCGTTTTCAAGACAAACATTCTCGGACTCCTCTACGGATCGCTGGCCGTTTTCCTGATGCTGCGGCTCAAGGACTTGGTCCTGGTGAAACGGACGCGATCATCCCAGCGAAACTGGTACCTGCTGATCGGCGCGATGGTGCTGACCTCGCTCTCGGTTCTTGGGATGCGAGCCGGCTCCGGCCTGAATCAGGTCCAGACTATCTTGATGATCACCTCGGTGGTCTTTATGGTGGTCTGTTCATTCCGACTGTCTTGGATTGTCTTTCTTTCGTTTCGAGAGAAGATGGCCGCGATCGGCCTCAGCATTCTCATGACGCTCGTCCTGGTCTTCGGGATCGCGATCATGCAGGACAGCGCCATTTCCAAGTTGGCCGCCCCCGGTGTGTACACCTACGTCCAGAGCTTCAGCTATCCGCTGGCCATGTTCTCCAACCTCGCGGCCGTCTTCGGGATTCTGTACTCCACCACCGGGGTTCTTTCGCTGCTGTTCCATCTCCCCACCACGGGTGAATTCCAGGCCCGCGCCGGAGAGCGCGCGGCCATGCAGTCGCTGACCAACATCGTCGGGCAGGTCTTCGACGCAGATCGCCTGCACGCCGCCATCGCCTCAGCCCCAGTGGAAGCCGGCGTGGCCCACTATGCATGGGTCGCCATCGCTGACCCGGAGTCAGGATCCATGAAGCCTCGTGTCGTGGCAGGCTCTAAGATCGACCCAGAAGAAGTCCGAGACCTGGTCGACCTGGACGCCCTCTTCGCAGAGGCGACCTCGACCCTAAACCCGATCATCCTAGAGGAGGCGATGCGGGATCACCGCGTTCGGGCCAAGGCATCGCGAAGCATCAGTAGCATGGTGATCGCACCGTTGGTTGGCCGAGACCGAATCA
>JBLFXH010000016.1:0-24049 GCA_047611125.1 Rhodothermales bacterium | reverse complement strand
TCAGTTTTTCGAGTTCTCCGGCGAATTTCGCCCAGGATGCCTCTCGCGCCATGCGCCTGCCTCCCTCTGAGAGGACGGCGTGGCGATCGGGCGCAAGCGCCTCCAGAATGGCGGCGGCGATGCCTTCAGAATACCCCGCCACCGTTCCCATTTCGAATTCGCGCACCGGTTTAGCGAGGCCCGGCAGATTGCTTACTACAACAGGAAGACCGAAATGAGCCGCCGCGGCCAGGGCGCCCGATTGGGTTGCGGAACGATACGGCAACACCAACAGGTCGGCGGCCGAGTAGTACAGCGGCACCTCGGCGTCGGGGATATACCGATTCTCTCGAACAACCCGTGCCCTCACAGCGGCCGGAGCGGCCGCCAATCGATCATCCAGACTTCCATCATAGGCTTCGCCGGCAATGACTAGCGTAGCCTCGGGATGTGCCGCGAGCACGTCTGCAAAAGCGTCCAAGGCCAGATCGAAGCCTTTGTAAGGCCTTACCAATCCGAGACACAGAAGCACGGGGCCGGGGCCCTCAAGACCCAGTCTGTTTCGCGCCTCTTGCTTGACCAATCCGACGCCGAAATGGTCATAGACCGGATGGAAGGCCACCCGGGTCTGGCCCTTGAATCCGAGGCTGGTCAGGTCTGACGCCACGGAATCGGAGAGCGTCAAGGCCGCGTCCATCTGTCCGAGAAAAAGGCGGGCCAGCGGCTTGGACAATGCGCTGCCGTCGTGCGGCAGCGCATTGTGAATGAGTCCGATGCTGCGCCCGCCGGCAAAGGCAGCTACACCGGCCAGGGCGGGTGCGAGATGGGGCGTCCAGTAGGCCAGAACCAGCGCGTCGGGCGCGTCCCTCCGAATTCGGCGACCGGTCGTGAACCACGATATCGGGTTCACGGAATCGAGAACTGCCGCCGCATCGCCGACCCTGGACGTGTCGTACTGGGTTGAGCCCGGGAAGAGCACACCGGGATACTGACGTGAGAATGTCAGGGCGGTGACTTCATGGCCGCGAGACAACAATTCTGCCCGGAGACGGTCGTTGAACTGGGCGATGCCCCCTCGGAAAGGAGCGAATGGTCCTGCCAGGGCTATCCGCACAGGTCAGGCCAGGGCTGGGCCCGGCATCACACGGGCCGTGGTCGCAATGGCGGTCGTGTCCTCCATGGACGGCCGGACTATGAGTTGACCCAGCAACCCGGTGGTGAACATCTGCACGCCAACCAGGATGAGGAGAACTCCGAAAAGGAGGAGGGGGCGATCCCCGATGGGCCTGCCGAGAAACAGCTTCTCGATGGAAAGCCAGAGGCTGATGCCAAATCCCCCGAAGAAGGCCAGGCTACCCAGCGTGCCAAAGAAGTGCATGGGGCGCGCGGCAAAACGCGTCAGAAACAGAACCGACAGCAAGTCGAGAAAGCCGCGCAGGAAGCGCTCAAAGCCGAACTTGGTGGTGCCGTAGGAGCGCGGGTGATGGACCACCACTTGCTCTTCGATGCGCCTGAACCCCTCCCACTTGGCCAAAAGCGGGATATAGCGGTGCAGCTCTCCATACAGCCTGACACTCTTGACCACTTCAGACCGATAGGCCTTCAGGCCGCAGTTGAAGTCGTGCAGGTTGATTCCAGACAGGCGCCGGGTGACTCCGTTAAAAAACCGACTCGGGAGAGTCTTTGAGAGCGGATCGTTCCGTTTTTGCTTCCAGCCGCTGACCAGATCGGCGCCGGCCCGCAGCTTCTCAAGCATCGCGGGAATCTCCCGGGGGTCATCCTGAAGGTCGGCGTCCATGGTCACCACATACCGTCCACGGACGGCCTCGAAGCCAACCGCCAGAGCCGCCGACTTCCCGTAGTTTCGCCTCAGTCTGATTCCGCCGAAACGCGGATCGGCCTCGTGGATGGCTAGAACCGTATCCCAGGACGAATCGGTCGAGCCGTCATCGACGAAGAGAACCTCGAAGTCCTGTTTGTTGCAGGCCACCCGAATGCGCTCGGCCAATTCCTCCAAGGACTGGCTTTCATCAAGCAGCGGCACCACGATACTCAACTCGGGGTTCGGCGAACCCAGTATGGCCCCGGCACTCTTGCCGGAGACCGTCGTCGCCAGTCCCGAGCCGGCATCAGACATCGATTGTGGCGTACTTCGCGTTGCGTTCGATGAACTTGCGTCGCGGCTCGACGGCATCGCCCATCAAGGTGGAGAACATGCGGTCGGCCGCTGCGCCGTCGTCAATGGTGACCCGCTGCATGAGGCGGCGTTCCGGATCCATCGTGGTCTCCCACAGCTGCTCGGGGTTCATCTCACCGAGACCCTTGTAGCGCTGAACGGTGACCTTGCTCTGGGACTCTCCTTTCAGCTCGGCGATGAACTGCTGCAGCTCGGCGTCATCCCAGGCGTACCGCTCCTGTTTGCCACGCTTGGCCTTGTAGAGTGGGGGCTGGGCCACGTAGACGTAGCCGTTCTCAAGCAACGGGCGCAGTTGGCGATAGAGAAAGGTGAGCAGCAGGGTTCGGATATGGGCACCGTCAACATCGGCATCCGTCATCACGACCACTTTGTGATAGCGGAGTTTGTCCAGATTCAATTCTTCGGACCCGACAGTCAGTCCGGTTCCGAGTGCCGTGACAATGTTGCGGATCTCCTCATTGGCTAGAACCTTGTCCAGACGGGCCTTCTCGACGTTCAGGATCTTGCCCCGAAGCGGGAGGATGGCCTGGAAGTGGCGGTCGCGCGCCTGCTTCGCGGAGCCCCCTGCCGAGTCACCCTCGACCAGGTAGATTTCGCATTCCTCGGGGTTGCGTGACGAGCAGTCTGCCAGCTTACCGGGCAGTCCGCCGGAGGAGAATGCGCTCTTTCGTTGAACCAATTCGCGGGCCTTGCGCGCCGCGTCTCGGGCTGTGGCGGCCAGCACCACCTTCTCGACAATTCTCTTGCCTTCCTTTGGATGGTCTTCCAGCCAGATCTTCAGCCGATGCGCTACCAGAGATTCCACGGCACCCATCACGTCGGAATTCCCAAGCTTCGTCTTGGTCTGTCCCTCGAACTGAGGCTCCTGAACCTTGATCGACAAGACGGCCGTGAGGCCTTCGCGGAAGTCGTCACCCGCCAGATCAATCTTGACGTTCTTCAGCAGATTGTTCTGCTCGGCGTAGCCCTTGAGTGTCCGAGTCAACGCGCGCCGGAAACCCGAAACGTGGGTTCCACCTTCGTGCGTATTGATGTTGTTGACGAACGAGAGCACGTTCTCCGAGTAGCCCATGTTGTACCGCATGGCCAGCTCAACGGGCACCTCGGCGTCCTCGTCACCGACATAGATCACCTCGTCGCTGATGGTGGTCTTGGACTGATCCAGGTAAGCAACGAACTCCTGGATGCCCCCCTCGAAATGGTACTCCTCCTTGATCACATCTTCGTCGTCGCGGAGATCCGAGATTTCGATGTAGACTTCCTTATTGAGATAGGCCAGCTCGCGGAGACGATCGGCCAGCGTGTCAAACCGATACTCGGTGGACTGAAAAATGGAGGCATCTGGCCAGAACTGAACTTCGGTGCCCGATTCCTCATCCGCGGTCATGTCGCGGATCACCTTGACCGGGCCCTGCGGCTTGCCGATTTCGAAGGCCTGCTCCCAGAGCTGTCCCTCTCGGCGAATCCGCGCTTCCAGCCGGCTGGAGAGCGCGTTCACACAGGAGACACCGACGCCATGAAGCCCACCGGACACCTTGTAGGTGTCCTTGTCAAACTTCCCGCCGGAATGCAGGGTGGTCATGACCACTTCCAGGGCAGAGACGCCTTCCTTGTGTTGACCTACCGGAATGCCTCGACCATTGTCACAGACGGTGACCGAGCCATCCTTGTTGATGTAGACCTCGATCCTGTCGCAGTGGCCGGCCAGCGCCTCGTCAATCGAGTTGTCGACCACCTCGTAGACCAGATGGTGCAGCCCACGAAAACCGACGTCGCCGATGTACATCGCCGGGCGCTTCCGTACCGCCTCCAAGCCCTCAAGGACCTGGATATTGGAGGCACCGTAGTTTTCCTTGGAGTCCGGCGTATCGGAGGGATTGGGTTCCATTGAGGTCCGCGTAGGAGAGTCTATTGGATCAAGCTCTGAAGATGCACCCGGTCAGGCGCGATGGCCATATCCAGATATCCGCTCTTGTACGCCCTCAGCCCATCCCAGTTCGGCCAATCCTCACCGAATACGCGTACCTAAACTTCCAGATACCGCATGAACGCCTGGACGCGATCAGCCAGGTCCTGCTCGTCCTCTTCCTCGCCGAAGGCGGCGACCACTCGGTAGCCCTCTCGCTCCAGCATGGCGCGTGCCCGCGAGGCATCCCGAACGTTGATCTTCACCGTGACGTGGATGTGGTCATCTACCGTGCCAGGCTGTTCGGTGCCAACCGACAACACCCGCACGTCCGTTTGCTCGATGGCATGAATCAGCCGGGAAAGGGAATAGTCACGCGGCTTCACCTCCAGGGCGAGAATGGCACCAGGGGCGTGGGTCGACAGGGAGCGGGCGAACCATTCGAATAGGTCGTGTCGCCGGACCAATCCTATGTAGGCATCGCCTTTTACCACCGGAACGATGGTGAGGTTGTGCTCCATCATCAGCCGGGAGACCTCGAAGACATGGTCTTCATTTCCAGCCACAATCGGGCGCCCATCAATGAGGTCGAGCACACGATCGTCTGGACTGGAAGCGTCCAGCAGGCGATCCTCAGAGAGAATGCCCAGCACCACCTTGTCCTCATCCACCACCGGAAGGTGACGCACGCGCAGCTCCATGAGCAGGCCCAGTGCGTACTCCACCGTGTCTCCCGGTCTCAGGGGAGGCGTGGCATCGCTGATGAGATGGTCAACTGTCATAGTAAGATGATCGGTCGCCTGGTCGGTTTCGATAGTCTCGGGTGGTCCTGCCGTTACGCGTTTCGCCCCTTTCTGAGACGAATCCTCACTCCGGTTGTACAGTCAAGAGGGCATCGAAGTGCCTGAACATAGGACAAACTTCATTCACCGCATCGCGGGATGCGGCCAGTCGGCATATCTGATCCCTATCCGGCGGTCCAAACGCCCTTACTGGAGTCGATGATGTCTTTCAGTCCCCGAGAGTGCTTTCGTGCAAGCCTAATTCGCATCCGGGCGATGGGTATGGCCTCATTGGGAGCCTCCGATAGGTACTCCTCTTCCAGAATTTCCGCTACCCGTCTCACATGGGCTATAGCACTGGCGTTTGTCACCGGTATGCGGACCTCGGTCTCCACATAGTCGGCTTCCACCAGCATGACCACTTCTTCCCGAAGAGCCGCCAGGCCAATACCCCGTGATGCCGACACGAACACAGCTTCGGGATGCTCAGAACGCAGACGCTGGATCAGCTCGGTTGCTTCGACAGCGTCCACCTTGTTGAAGACAAGAAGCGTGGGCTTCTCCGCGGCCTCGAGTTCCTTGAGGGTAGCGTTGACCACCTTGATCTGATCCTCAAATCGGGGGTGCGAGCAGTCCACGACGTGCAACAGCGCGTCACTTTCGCGGACTTCATCGAGCGTGCTCTTGAAGCTCTCAATGAGCCTATGCGGAAGCTTGCGGATGAACCCTACGGTGTCGGACAGCAGAACATCCTTGTTTCCCGAGATCCGGACCAGGCGTGTCGTTGCGTCCAGGGTTGCGAATAGCCTGTTTTCGGCCAGCACCGAAGTGTCGGCCAGCGCATTCATCAGCGTGGATTTACCGGCGTTGGTATAGCCTACAAGCGAGACCCGGGCGAACTCGCCCCGCCCTTTCCGCTGAGTGGTTCGCTGCTTGTCGATCTTGTCGAGGCGCTCCTTGAGCGTCGCGAGGCGATGCCCAATCAGGCGACGATCCGTCTCAATCTGCGTTTCACCCGGTCCCTTGGTTCCGATTCCACCACTCTGTCTCGATAGATGGGTCCAGTGTCGGGTCAGTCGCGTGCTCAGATACTCCAGCTGCGCCAGCTCAACCTGGGTCTTGGCGATAGCCGATCGGGCATTCCGGGCGAAGATGTCCAAGATGAGCGCGGACCGGTCAATGAGCTTGCACTTGATGGTGCGCTCCAGATTTCGAAGCTGGTTTGAACTCAGGTCGTCGTCGAATACCACAAGGTCAGCCTTGTGGTGATCCACCATTTCCTTCAGCTCTTTCACCTTGCCCGAGCCGATGTACGTCGCGGCGTTTATCGCGCGGACCCGCTGCATCAGGGTGTCGGCCGTGTCTGCGCCGGCGGTGTCTGCCAGTAGCTCCAATTCCTTGAGGGAGTCTTCCACTTCCCAGGGCTGAACGCCTTGCGTGACGACTCCGACCAGTATGGCTGTTTCCCGCCGGTCGTTCTTGGTAATACTCAATTGGCAGGCCTAGCTAGTTGCGCGAGGGCCGCGCACCCTTTCGGCCGGTTTGATGTGGCGCTGCTCGAGTCTCTCCGCCACTAGAAGGCGGAAGCGCTCCAGATGAGCGGCGGGAACGGGTACATCTAGCCGCGAGGCCTCAGTCTGCCCGCCATTCTTGTAGAGGAATACGAAATGCGTCTTTCGCCCTGATTGAGCTTCGAAATAGTCGGTCACTTGGCACCAGGGGAGCGCGGACTCTCTGCGGCCGAGGCCGGCCACCAGACCATGTCGCGAGACGACAACGGATGCCCCGACCACCACTGAGGCGAACCAAAGGCCACCGCCCATCACATAGCCAGCGAAAATCCATCCAGGAACGCTGCTCCCCGCATTGGCTGCATACAGGGCCAGAAGGCCAATCATACCGACAAACGTGACGGGCCATGCGGCCATCACCGAGACGGCTTGCCACGACAGCAGTGGGTCTGCCACCCGAACCCGCTGATAGATGGTCAGCAGGAGGAGGGCGGCGGTCACCGAGAGAAACGCCGCGACCAGTATGGTATGGAACAGAGGCATGATGGGTTGGGGGTGGGAGGGGTCGACTAGGTTGCCGTTTCCGGCTTCCATTGTCTGGCGACCACCATCTCCGCCGCCAGAAAAAGCAACGCCAGGGCCAGAAACACGTTCCAGAGATCAGCGCCCCGACGGGCATCTGCTACCCCGTCTGCAATAGGTCCTGCACCGCCCACCTCCAATGCCGTCACTGAGGCATCCGAGCGCTGAGACAACACTGATGCGGCCTCAGCGGGCGAGGCCAGTTCCAGATCTGACTCGCGCGGCGCGTTGTTGACAGCGACAAGCCGCGCAGTTTCCCCATTCACCAGAATCTGGTAGAGTCCCGCCTCTTCAAGCAGACCCGCGAGACTGACCAGCGTGCCGCCAACACCCGTCCGGGTGAAGGGAGCCGACTCCACCCCGCTTGGCGAATTGACAAGAATCGATGCCGACTCGCCTGTGCCGGCTAGGAGCACTTCGCCCGATGCTCCCACGTGAAACGTGTCCCCAGTCGTGGTGCCGCTGGCGGACAGCAGGAACAGGGAACGGTAGACGAGTGGGATGAACAGGCCTCGGGTTGGCAGGTCGGACCACGTCAGGTCTGGCGCAACCGCCATCAATAGCATGCTGCCTCGGCGATGCCGGATTTCCTGGAGAAACGGCGCCCCCGATGACATCTCCATCAGGGAAGACTCGGCACCGGAGCCGGGCACGTACATCATTCTCCGATATATAGACGGGCGCTCGAGCCCTCCAGATGACGCGTCCAGGACGCCGCTAAAGAGCGGGTGCTCTAGATCTACGCGGTCGATGGCGTCGACAGTCGTTCCATCTGCTGCCGACGGCAGGCTCGACACCCTTCCCGCACCCACGGCTGACAGAAGTCCATTGTAGTCCGCAATCCGTGCCGAGGCAGAGGGGAAGAAGAGCACGCCTCCACCCGCCTCCACATACGTGGCCACCCGGTCAATCTCTCCGGTGGTCAGCGTCCGAAGCGATGCCAGAATCACCACATGGTATGCGGAGAGATCCAGCGCGGCCAAGTCCTGTTCCGGGACGGTCCGGATGGAAAGCGATATCCGAGGATCCGCACGCAGCGCTGCACCCAGATACCGGGTGTCCTGTCCTTCCCCTGCCACAACCAAGACCCGACGCTGGTCCGGCACCCGGAGCGCGAAGTATGCCTTGTTGTCGTCAGGGAAGGCGTCATCCTCGGTTTCCACAACACCTGCGAGCCAGCCCCTTTCGGTTGGGGAAACGCTGAACTCCACCGTGGTTGAGGCGCCTGCGGCCAGATCTGACGTGGACTGCGCGACCCGAACCCCCTCGAGGTAGACACTCGTGACGTACGCGGCTGCGCTCCCAGCGCCATAGTTTGTCAGGGTCGCCGCTAGTTGAACGGGCTGATCAGCCTCGACGATCCGAGATCGCAATTCGACTTCGGACACGCCGACATTGTCGGGACTGCCCGATCCTACCGGGACGAGGTAGATGGGTGAGGTGTCCGGAATGCGAGTGCGCGCCGTGTCCACCAGGGTGGAATTTTGAAGATCGCTGATGAAGTAGATCTCCCTGTTCTGGCTGGCAACCCGGCCCATGCCTTCTGCCGCCGTCTCCAACGCCTCCAGGCCGGTGCGAGCCGAAGCGCTTACGGCGAGGGCGTCGAGGCGCCTGAGAGCGGCTTCCCCGCCAGGCCCGATGGTGGCTGGACCGCTTGCCTTCAGCCCGACGATCGCCACTTCGTCGCGAGAATCGGTATCGGCCAGAATTCCTCGGGCCAACGCCATCGCCTGATCGATGTACGCCCCGCGGGCATTTCGCTGACTCATGGACGGGGATGTATCCACCACGACGGCCACTCCGACGGGCGCGGCTCCAGCAAACGCCCCGGCTAGCTGTCCCCGCAAGGTGGGACGCGCGAATGCAATCACCATAGCCGCAATCGCGAGTGTCCTGAGCAGAAGTAGCAACCACTGCTTGATGCGGACGCGCTGCATGGTCGACCGCTCTACTTCCCTGAGGAACGCCAGCGACGAGAAGTCCACCTTCTTCGGCTTCCGGAAATTGAACAAATGGATGATCAACGGCACACCGGCCGCGATCAAGGCAATCAAAATGAGGGGGTTCAGGAATGTCATGAGCCCGCCTACAACGTGGCGTGTGCGGGGCGTGATCCCAACCGCCAGCCGTGCGTACAAGGCCGTCTTTGCCTTTAGTGTCTCATGCCCAAGCCTTCCAAGCGGTCCATTACCATCAGGGGTGCACGCCAGCACAACCTGAAGGGGATTGATATAGACATCCCCCGGGGCAAACTTGTGGTATTCACCGGACCATCAGGTTCGGGCAAGTCCTCCCTCGCATTCGATACGATCTACGCCGAGGGTCAACGCCGGTACGTGGAGAGCCTCAGTGCCTACGCGCGCCAGTTTCTGGAGCGCATGGACAAACCGGACGTGGACGTGATCACCGGTCTAGCGCCGGCGATTGCCATTGAGCAGAAAACGACGAGTCGAAATCCCCGATCAACCGTCGCGACGCAGACCGAGATTTACGACCACCTCCGCCTGCTCTTCGCTCGCATCGGAACCACATATTCGCCGGTCTCTGGCGAGCCCGTCACGCGCGACACACCACGCTCGGTGGCCAAGACGCTCACCGATGAGCTGGGGGATGGCGCGCGCTTCTACTTAGGATTCAGGTTACCCCAGAGAAAGGGTATCACGCTGGTCCGAGAACTCGATTCCCTGAAGCGGCGCGGGTTTTTCCGAATTCTGATTGCCTCCGCCAAGGGCGAGAAGGTGGTTGACCTGAACGAGACGGAGCCGGCCTCGGTGAAGGCGGCACGAAAGCGGATTCTGGTCATCGCTGACCGCCTGGCCATTCGAAAGGATGATGAGAGTGCCCTGGCACGGCTATCTGACTCGGTCGAGATGGCGTTTCGCGAGGGCGGAGGCAGAGCGGTTGCTCGCGTGGCCGAATCCAACGAAGAGTTCGGGTTCAGCGAGTTCTTCGAGAGGGATGGACTTCGATTTGAGGAGCCCTCGCCCAATCTCTTCTCGTTCAACTCCCCGCTTGGGGCCTGTCCGGAGTGCCAGGGATTTGGTCGCGTTACCGGCCTGGACCCTGACCTGATCATTCCGAAGCCTCAGTTGTCCATACGGCAAGGGGCCGTGGCGCCATGGCGCACTGATCAGTGGAGCCAGTACTTCCGTGACCTGATCCGGGCGGCCGCCGATGCGCGGATTTCCATTGACGTCCCCTTCGCGGCACTCAATGAGGAGGAGCAACGTCTGGTTTGGGACGGAGAAGGCGAGTACTCGGGCATCAACGGCTTCTTCGCCATGCTGGAGAAGCAGAATTACAAGATGCACTTCCGCATCCTGCATGCCCGCTACCGCGGGTACACAGAATGCCCGGAGTGCAAGGGTTACCGGCTGCGAAAGGAGGCCCGGCATGTTCGCCTCCGCGACATCCACATCGGCCAGGCGGGTGAGATGACCGTCGGAGAGGCCCGGGATTTTTACGAGCAGCTGGACTTGTCTCCGTACGAATCCGAGGTGGCCGGTCGGGTGATTGAAGAAATCCGGAAGCGTCTCCGGTTTCTGGACGACGTAGGCCTGGACTATCTCACCCTGAACCGGCTGAGTCAAACGCTGTCCGGTGGGGAGAGCCAGCGCATCCACCTTGCCACGTCGCTGGGCTCGGCCCTTGTGGGCTCCCTTTACGTCCTCGACGAACCCTCCATCGGGCTTCATCCCCGTGACTCGGATCGTCTGATCTCGATTTTGGAGAACCTCCGCGACCTCGGTAACACGGTGATCGTGGTCGAACACGAGGAAGCCATGATGCGCCGGGCTGATTACCTGGTGGACCTCGGTCCTGGAGCAGGGCGACATGGTGGGTTCGTGGTCTCGGAGGGCCCCCCGGAACAGGTACTCGCGGACCCGGCGTCATTGACGGGCGCGTACCTCAGCGGCGCAAAGCGAATCGAAGTACCCGCAACGCGCCGGTCCATGGATGACCGGGATATGATCATTGTCGAGAAGGCACGCCAGCACAATCTGAAGCACATAGATGTCCAGATTCCGCTTGGAATTGTGACCTGTGTGACCGGCGTTTCGGGATCGGGCAAGTCCACGTTGATGCACGACATCGTTTACCTCGGCCTGGCTAGACTCTTGGGACTGGAGGTTTCTGACGAGAGGGTGGGCGCACACGATGCCATCCGCGGCCATCGCCTGATAGACCATGTAGAACTCGTCGATCAGAACCCGATCGGACGATCGCCTCGCTCGAACCCCATCACCTACATCAAGGCTTTTGACCAGATTCGTCAGCTTTTTGCCAACACGCATCAAGCGCAGGTGCGGGGGCTGAAGCCTGGCTACTTTTCCTTCAACGTCCCGGGTGGACGCTGCGAGACCTGCCAGGGCGAGGGACAGGTAAAGGTGGAGATGCAGTTTCTTGCCGACCTCTATCTGGAATGCGAGGCCTGTAAGGGGACTCGCTACAAGCAGGATGCCCGGGAAATGCACTATCAAGGGCGGAGCATTGATCAAGTGCTTTCCATGACCGTGGACGAGGCCGCCGAGTTCTTCTCGGATCAGGGGCCACTCACGCGGAAACTCCAGGTGCTCAGTGAGATCGGGCTGGGGTACATCTCTCTCGGCCAGCCTTCGAACACACTTTCGGGCGGCGAGGCGCAGCGGATAAAGCTGGCGGGGCACCTTGCCAAGACAAGCAAACAGCGCATTCTGTATCTATTCGATGAGCCCACGACCGGACTTCATTTCGACGATATCCAGAAGCTGCTCGGGGCCTTTGACCGGCTGGTCAGGAGCGGGCACTCTGTGGTGATCATCGAGCACAATCTAGACGTCATCAAGTGCGCCGACCACGTCATTGACCTGGGCCCCGAAGGAGGTGTGCGAGGCGGATTCGTGGTTGCCACGGGTACGCCTGAGGAGATAGCCCACAACCCGGAAAGCCATACCGGCCGGTTTCTCAAGACAGTATTGCCCGAATTCGCGGATGCCAAGCAAGAACCTGTCTAATTGAACCGTAACCAAACAGGAGTCCTCGTCACACACCAGCCTTGATACCACCTGTCCGCCTCTGAGCCTGGCCAACATCTACCCCATATCAGCCGCAGTCCCTTCCGGCACCGCAGTCGCAGTCGGCGCCGAAGTTTTGGCTACCGCCGCCGGTGCGACGGGCCAGGGCACCCCGGCCGGGCGACTCGTGGGCAAGCGTATTGCGCTGTTCACGGGTGCGTACAACCACATCGCCGACGGGGTCTCGCTCACGCTAAACAGGCTAGTCCGCCATCTGGAGCTTGAGGGCGCCACGGTCAAGGTGTTTGCCCCAACAGTGCAGGAGGCGGCACTCGAACACGCGGGCATTCTTGAGCCTGTGCGCTCCATTGCCATGCCGGGACGACCGGAGTACCGGATCTCGCTGACCATGACGCGGAAGCAGATCAAGTCAATCAAGGAGTTCGGACCTGATCTCGTGCACCTCGCGACACCGGACATTCCCGGGGGACAGGCCCTTCGCTGGGCGCTGAGTCACGGCGTGCCGGTGGTGGGGTCCTACCACACGCACTTTACGTCCTATCTGGGCTTTTACCGGCTCGGGTGGGCCGAGGGTTACCTGTGGCGCCGCCTCCGCAAGTTCTACGGTCGCTGCAGGCACACCTACGTGCCGTCACAGTCCATGGCCGAGGTGCTGGCGGAGCATGGCATCGCCAGCGGCGTTCGGCTTTGGAAGCGCGGCGTTGAGCTACAGCGTTTTGATCCGGCCCACCGCGATCTGGCCTGGCGAAGGAGTCTCGGCTTCGCGGACGATGACGTCGTCGTCACGCTGATCAGTCGCCTGGTGGTGGAGAAAGGGCTATCGACGTTCGCCAAGACCATACGGCTCTTACTCGATCGTGGCATCCCCATCCGCTGTCTGATTGTGGGCAAGGGACCCGCCCGTGAGATGCTGGAGGCTGAGCTTCCTGAGGCCGTTTTCCTTGGGCATCAGAAGGGCAACGAGCTGTCCCGAGCCTACGCCAGTGCTGATATTTTCGTCTTCCCGAGTTTCACCGAGACCTTTGGCAACGTGACGCTCGAGGCCATGGCTTCGGGCCTGCCCGCCGTATGCGCGGATGCCACAGGAAGCAGGTCCCTGGTCATTCCAGGTCGGACAGGATTCCTCGCGCCGCCAGACGACGCCGAGGTGTTCGCCGCCCACGTTGAGCGGCTCGTGACCGACAAGACCCTCCGAACCTCCATGTCAAAGGCGGCCCGCACCGAAGCCGCCACCTATGCCTGGCCGCGGGTTCTTGGGAGCATTGTCGGTTACTATCTCGAGGTCCTTCCCGGCCAAGGCCGCGACGTTCCGCTGGCCTGAGATATGCGCCTGCTGTTTGTCTCGCACTCGCTCCCCCCGGAAGACAGGCCTCTAGACAATCTGGGGGGAATGCAGCGCGTAGCGCTTGAATTGGATGCGGCGCTCCGGGACCACACCGGCGTCACGTACAACACGCGCTTCCTCCGGGCACCCTGGAAGACCATCCACATCCAGTCCGCGGGTTTTCTAGTGGGGTCGATTCCGGCGCTGGCCAGACTGGCCAGGCGACGTGAAGTGGACGTTATCCTTTTTTCCTCGATGGTGACCGCAGCCCTCGCCGTCTTTCTCCGTCCTGTATTCCAACGAAATGGAATCATGACCGCTGCCATCGTTCACGGCTTGGACGTCACGACCCCGTCCAGACTCTACCAGTGGTTCGTGCCGAAGGTTTTCGCAGCGCTAGATCTGGTCATGCCGGTGTCCGCCGCGACGGGCGAGGAGTGTGTAAAGCGAGGGCTGGATCGCGACCGTCTCCGGCCCGTCAGGAACGGCGTGGACACGGCTCGATTCGTGGAGCCCGGTTTTGGACGCACCGAAAGGCGAAACGCCCTCGCTGCAATCGACGGCGCAGACAGACTCCCAGAAGGCGCGGTCGTACTGGCCAGTGTCGGGCGACAGGTAGAGCGCAAAGGCTTCACCTGGTTTGTGCGCGAAGTCATGCCCGGACTACCTGACCATATCCACTACTGGCTGGCAGGAGATGGGCCGGAGCATGCAGCGATTCGGGGTACCATTGAGGCGGCCGGGCTCGCACATCGTGTCCGCTTGCTGGGCCGGGTCTCCGAGGAAGAACTCGGCGCCCTCTATCAAGGAGCGGACCTGTTCGTGATGCCCAATATTCCCGTCCCGGGAGACATGGAGGGATTCGGTGTCGTCATGCTGGAGGCGGGACTAAGCGGGCTGCCCAGCGTGGGCGCCCGTCTGGAGGGAATCGCCGAAGTGATCACGAACGATCACAATGGACGGCTCGTCGAGTCTGGCGATGCAGACGCCTTTTCGACAGCAATCCGTCACTACGTGGATGACCCTGCCTTCCTTACTGAGGCATCACGGAGCGCCTACCAACACACGCGGAGCCACTTTTCCTGGGCCAGTGTCGGGGCCGAATACGTCGAGGTGCTTAAAGCGCGTCTCGCGACTCGAGATAGGACAGCAGCGCCGGCAGGAAAATAAGCGCGGCCGCAAGCGTGGCACCGATTCCCACCACGGCCAGCGATCCGATGCTGTTCAGTCCGGGGTGGAAGCTCAGCAGCAACCCTCCGAATCCAACCATGGTGGTCATTGAACCCATCGTGACGTGTTCGCCGGTCGATCGGAGAACCCGAAGAATGGAGCCAGGCCCCAACTCACGGTAGCGGCTCACCAGGTGGACACCGGCGTCATTTCCGATCCCAAGTACGGCCGGAAGCACAATCAGGTTGTAGAAATTCAGCTTCAGGTCAAAGAGTTCGACCAGCATCAGCATCCAGAGGATGCCTACGAGTAGTGGCAGCAGAGCCAAGGCGGCCCAGCGAACGCTTCCGAAGGTCAGTCCCATAAGGACGACCACCATAAACAGCGTCGCCAGCACCATCCATGGAGACTCGCGCTGCATGAGCTTGAGCATATCGGCAGCCACGAGCGAACTCGAGCCCGCGTGGTATACCGAGCCGTCCTCGGTCTCAATCCGCCCAACGTCTTCCGAGAATGCAATCGACTGACGGCCGTCCGAAAGGCCAACCGATGGGTAGATGATCACGAAATTGCCCAGTTCTCCCGTCTTGGACGTGAAACGTTCCACGAGGAACTGCGGCACCTCGGAGAGCGCGATGGGGCGATCGGTACCAGAGGCGCGGCGCAGCCGCTGCATGTCCTCAGACTCATCCTCGGCGAGGAATGGATCCTGAAGCGCCAGACGGACGCGGGCCAACCTGCTGAGCCTCTTGCGCTGGGCCGACGGCGATTGCGGGAATCGCTCCTGTAGCGTTTCGACACGATCAATGGTTGGCGAGAGCGAATCGGCTAGCATGTGCGCCTTCAGGGCCGCGACCACCGGCCCAACCTCCGAGCTATCGTCCAGCACTACGTAGGCGGGATTGCGATTGCGGCCATCGTTATACACGCGCCGGATGACGTCGGCCCGTGCGTTGTACGCTTCGTACGTCGGCTCCAACTCGCCGAACCGATACTCGAAGCCTACGCGGCCGAGTGCAAAAACTGCGAACACAATGGCTACGACGGAAAGGGCGAGTACCGTCCGGGCTCCTCGTATGGACGTACGCACGCGGACCTCGGCGGGCTCTCGCAATGCGGGCTCTCGACCGCTGTCGAAATTTAGGAGTCGGAATCGCTCGAAGAGAACAAGCAGTGCCGGCATAACCAGCATCATGGCCAAGAGAGCAAACAGGATTCCGCTGCCCGCCATGGCGCCGAACTGGCTGAAGCCCCGGAAATCTGCGACTACCAGAATTAGGAGCGCCGCGGCCGTGCTGACCGCGCCGACGGCAATCGCCATGCCTGTAGACACAAACGTGGTCTCGGCGGCCTCAGCGGGTCCGTGCCCGTCCGCACGCTCTTCTGAATACCGCGCGTAAAAGTGAATGCCGAAGTCAATGCCCAAACCGAAGAGCACCAGACCCAGGGTCGAGGTCATCACGTTTAGGGACCCAAACAGGAGGCTTGCCAGGCCAAACGTCCAGGACAGGCTCATGGCGAGCGGAATCGCGATCACCAGGGCCAGAATAGGGGTGCGAAGCAGAGTGCCCACGAGAAGGCCCGGCCGAAACGAGCCGTCCCATCTCGCCCGGTAGGACTTGTACGAGAAGTATGCCAGCACAAGCAGCAGCACCGCGAGCGCTCCCGCTCCAAACGATCCGATGACATCGTCCTGGATGGTCTCCACCTCGATCATGCTGCGCTGCAGGCGGCCGGCCAGTACAACCTCCATGTCCCCGTGATATCCGGCTGGGTCGAGCTCATCCACAAGCGCCTGGAGATCCACATAGAGCGCGCCCGTCACACTGATGTTCGTCTGCGAACCGGACGGGTAGAACTTGAGGACCATCGTCGTGCTGTCGTCCGACACCGGGAAGTCCTTGGCTACGATGCTGTCGTAGATCTCTTCCAGTTCCTGGGCAACCGAGTCTGGCTCCTCTTCCTCGTCATCCAGATCGAAGAAAAACGGATTCGCCTCCAGACGGGAGTCTTCAATCTTGCCAGCCAGCCAGGATTCCAGCAGGTCCAACTCTGCCTCGGTGGCAAAGTAGAGCGCGTTGGACTTCAAAAACTCCGTATCCGAGCGGTAGTCAACCCGAGTCAGATAGGGCTCACCCGTCCGGGGGTTCATCATGGCCAGCGCCCGCGGAATCAACGCCTCGGCAAACGCACGATTGGCGGAAAATGACGGACTGACAATTCCGACCGATGCCTCTGACTCTCCGCCGACCGTATCTAGCAAACGCTCGAGTGCAATCTTGCTCGGGTAATCGTCCGGAATCAGATTGGCTATGTCCGTGTCGATGCGCAGGCTGCGCGCAGACATGACGGCCACTGCCGACAGCAGCAATGCCAGCATTATGACCGTCACCGGGTGGGCAACGACGCCGCGGATGACCGGCCGAAGGCGCTCAAACGCCCGTACCATGGGGCCCGGTTGACTCATATTGAATTACCCATCAGTCTTTGGAAAATTTGTCAACCCTGAATGGTAGGCTTTGATGCCTGCTGCGGGTTGATTTGTCTTTCTTAACTTGTGGCATTCGCGCGCGGCAGCCCCCCGGTCCCGCGCCACCAGCCTTTACCCAATGAATGAAAATACCTACGACGCTCTGGAGGTCGGACAGACCTTCACCGTCGATCGTCACATCACCGCCGAAGACGTTCAGGCCTTCGCGGATGTAACCGGGGACGACAATCCTCTTCACATCGACCAAGCCTTCGCGGCCGGCACACGCTTCGGTAAGCCGATTGCGCATGGTGTCCTGCTGCTTGGGATCATCTCGAAAGTGCTTGGTCGCGATTTCCCAGGTCCTGGGAGCATTGCCGTCTCGATCTCTTCCAAATTCCTGCGGCCCGTCCCGGTTGGTTCGACCATCACGGTCGAAGTTCGTGTGGGCGAGAAGTTGGAGAAGTACCGGCACATCAAGATGAAGGTCTATGTCTACATGGGCAAGAAAATGGCGCTGGCCGGAGAGGCAACATTGATTCCGCCGCCAGCTCCCGGAGAAGGCTAGGCCGTCTCCGGAGAAGGCTAGGCCGCTCCCGGGCCACGCGACGCTGAGGTGCCCGGGCCGATCAGTTGACGAGTTTGACCCTGCGCCCTGCCGGGATCTGATCGCCCAGTTCTACTTGGTTCATGATGGCTAACTCCTGCGCGGAGAATCCAGCAACTCCATTCGGGGGGATGAGGGATTGGAACGCGGCCGTTCTGGCCACCGGGCGAACCTGAATCAGGGAAGGTTGCATATTGAGCACGGCCGGGTCTCGAAGCGGAGCGAAACCCTGCATCGTCCGAATGAAGCCGCGCTCCCTCTCGCTGTAGTTGGCTTGGGCAGCCATCCCCAGGAAGGCGTATACCTGGTTATTGTACTGGACGAAGTGCGCGCGGGCTCGGGTCGTGTTCCCCTGACCGTCCGCCGCATCAACGATTACAAACTGAGCCGGTAGCCCATACGCGCTGCCCAATCCTGATTGGACCACTACAACACCCTCCTGAGCCGCGAATTGCTCCGCCGCCTCCCGCGCTGTGCTCACGCCTGACTCGAGATAGAATCGGATCACAGAAGCCTGATCACTAGCTACCATCACTACCTGTGAGGGCTGATTGATCACTTGGTATCCATCGGCCACCGGAAACTGGAAGGCCATTCCCGGATGGTAGAAAACGCCGTCCTGCGTAAATCCATTTCGCGGGTCCTCGCCAGCAATCATGCCGTCAAGGCGAGCCAGATACTCTTCGCGCAACGTCTTGCCGACTCCATGACTTTGCTCCCACTCTGCCGCCATCCGATGAATAGTGGCCTCCCGCTCGCCGGGATCAGGGTGGGTTGACATGAAGGAGGGGATCGAACTCCCAGAGTCCGCACTCAGGCGTTTCAGCGAGCGAAAGAACTCGGCCGCTTCGTCTATATCGTACCCGGCTTGAGCGCCGTACTTCAGACCAAGGTCATCCGACTCCCGTTCGGCGTCGCGACCGTAGGACAGGAAGGCAAGTTGCGCTACTTGGCTCCCGCCTTGAAGTATGGACGACGCCGCATCACCTCCAAACAGTACCTGGCCGCCTACGGCGCTGCCCAGAAGAAGCGCCTGTCCGAAGGCTTGAGTCGCTGCGCGAATGGAGGAGTGACGGCCAATCACGTGACCGATCTCGTGACCCAAAACCACCGCTAACTGGGCCTCGTTATCGAGGTGGGCCATAAGCCCACGCGTCACGTAGACGTATCCGCCCGGTAGCGCGAATGCGTTTACGACCGGGCTGTCCAGCAATCGGAAGTAGAAGGGTGTTTGCCGTACCTCGGCAGGGGCACTCGGCCCGCGAGCCTCACTGTACCGAACCAGCTCCTGGCCCAGTTGATCGACGTAGCTTGCGAGGGCCGGGTTGTCATAGAGCCCGTATTGGGCGATGATGGCGGCATCATTCTCCTGCCCCAGCTGAACCTCCTGGGCCCAGGTATATCCATAGGCCCGCTTTCGGTTGGTCACCAGGCTTGTGTCGGTGGTCACGCAGCCCGTCAATTCCACAGCCCCTGCGAGAAGGAGAAGGACGACTATGGCCTGCCGCGCAGTTGAGCGGAACGGCATTGTCTCGGTCATTTGGAGTAGGCGGTTCATGAGGGTGCGGTGGACATCTTTGCGATTCGGGTTTCGACGGGTATCGCGCTCGTTGTGGTCCCGTCGAATCGTAGAACCTCTGCAAATACGTCGCGGCGGGCGGCTGTGACCAGCGTCTGCCCGACGGCCTCGCCAGCCAGCAGGCCAGAAATGGTAGCCATGCGCTCTGGATCCAGCGTATCGAACACGTCATCCAGGAGTAACAGCGGTCGCTCGCCGAGCCGCTCATTCAGGTAGAAGTACTGGGCCAGCTTGAGCCCCATTACAAAGGTGCGGTGCTGACCCTGCGAGGCATAGCGCCTCACCAGGAGATCGTCGAGTTTGAAGACCAGGTCATCGCGATGAGGCCCGATCAGGGTTAGGCCCCGCTGGCACTCATCCCTGAATCGCCCGGCCAGCAATTCCATGTAGGAAAGCTGTAGCGCCTCTTCGGTCAACTTCGCGGCGTCCGGGACAAACGTTCGGTAGGCGATTGACGGGCGCTCTGTAGTCTCCGCCATCAGGCCGTATGCGCTGTCCAGGTGTCGGCAGAACTCGGCCACGAAGCGCGCCCGCCTCACCACGAGACGGCTGCCGTGCCTAGTCAGCGCTTCGTCATAGGAGGCCAGCATCTCGCGGCGCATACCGTCACGCCTGGCCAGTAGTTCGTTCCGCTGTTTCAACACCCGCCGATACGCCACCAATGCGGAGAGGTAGGCCGGTGAGGCCTGGCACAGCATGGTATCGAGAAAGCGGCGGCGTTCGTCCGGACCCTCCTCGGTAAGCCGGTGATCGGAAGGAGCGAGAACCACGATGGGAAAGCGACCTACCACGTCAACGAGCCTCTCCAGCGGAGAGCCATTCACAAAGAGGCGCTTCGGATTCCCCGGGACATAGATGAACCGGATCTTCTCGTCGCCGCGACGATCGGTGTGAACCTCGGCATCAATTTGCATCTGGCCGGCGCCCATCTGAAGCGCGTACCGGTCCGAGCTGACCAGAAAACTTTTGGCAAGGCAGGTGTAGTGGACTGCCTCCAGAATGTTGGTCTTGCCGGCGCCATTAGGCCCGTGCAGGAGATTGACGCTCGGCGTAAACGCGTAGGTCGAATCCGTGTGGGACCGGAGTGCCTGAATGTGAAGTGATCGAATCTCCATTGACGCGCAGTAGATGGCAGAGAACGCGACGCTGGTGGAATCGTTCGGAAGATTTCAACCCAGAACAGACCCACCATGGATGATAACGCCCGCCTTTTCGCCGAACTCAAAGACCTGGCGACCGAGCAGCGAAATCCGGCCTCCGCTGGCTTGGATGCTCTTGATACGGAGGGCATCCTCAAAGTGATCAATAGTGAGGATCGCCTGGTTGCCGAGGCCGTGGGCACCCAACTCCCCTACATCACTCAGGCGGTGGAGCTCATCGTGGCAGCCTTTCAAAGGGGCGGTCGGCTGATTTATGTCGGGGCTGGGACTTCTGGCAGACTAGGCGTACTGGATGCCTCGGAGTGCCCGCCGACCTATGGTACACCGCCGGAGATGGTTCAGGCACTCATCGCGGGTGGACCCGAGGCTGTTTTCCGTTCGCAGGAGGGAGCCGAGGATCGGAAGGAAGATGGCGAGCGTGACTTACGCGCTATAGACCTGACTCCGGATGATGTTGTTTGCGGGATCGCTGCCAGTCGGCGTACGCCCTATGTGGTGGGCGCGGTGGAGTTTGCTCGGTCCGCCGGTTGCCCGACGCTCTTCATCACCTGCACGCCGCGATCCAACTTTAACATTCCTGTCGATGTCGCCATCTGCCCGGTGGTCGGTCCGGAGGTCATCATGGGCTCTACCCGGATGAAGAGTGGGACGGCCCAGAAGCTGGTACTCAATATGCTGACCACGGCCTCCATGGTGCGGATCGGGAAGATCTACGAGAACATGATGGTGGACCTGCAGATGACCAGCCTGAAGCTGGTGGAGCGATCCAAGCGGACCGTCATGCAGGTCACGGGGTTGGACTACGATGCGGCGGCCGCCGTTCTGATCCAAACTGGCGGCCACGTCAAGACTGCGCTCGTGATGGTGCTGGCCGGCGTGGATCTCGCGGAGGCAACCCGTAGACTGGAGGCGGCCAGTGGTTTCGTCAGACCGGCCGCGGCCGGCACCCCCTACAGCTCACAGGCAGGTTGATCTAGCCTGGGGTAACGCCCCGGCTCGTTCGCATCTGCACAACGCCCACGATTCCATTGTCGCTGAGAACCGCATATGACCGTATTCGCGAGTCGCCTGCTGCCGGGCGGCTTGTAGCCTGGGGACGCGGCGATGCCGGCGACGGGACCCTGGAGATCCAGACCGCGGCCGGGTCTTCCTTGGCGTTCTTGCTGGCGCATTTGGTGGAGTCCGGAAAGAGCCTTTTGTGTCTCCTTCCCGATCACGACCAGGCCGCCTATCTCCAGAGCGATTTCCAGCAAATCCTGAAGGGTGATGACCGCGTGCAGCTGTTGCCGCCCTCAGACCATCGACCGTTTGACCCCGAGCACGTTGCGGATCCCGCCCCGGCGATTCAACGCGCCGATGTGTTGGAGCAACTCCTCGGTGGATGGGAAGGCGTCGTTGTATCGGGGATAGAGGCCTTTCTTGAGAAAGTGCCGGCCTCCGAGTCGCTCGCCGCGTCCACCATCACGCTGTCCACCGGGGACAAGGCGCCACCGCAGGGTCTCATAGAGAAGCTGGTCGCCAGCGGTTTCGACCATGTCGAGTTTGTCGAACAGCCAGGTGAGTTGGCACTACGCGGCGGCATTCTGGATGTATTCCCCTTTGTGGGCGATTACCCGATTCGGCTCGAGTACTTCGGTGATGAGGTGGACTCAATCCGCGAGTTCGACATCCACACGCAGCGGTCGGTCAGTCGTCTGACCCAGGCTAGATTGGTCCCGAATCTCGACGCCTCCACGACTGGAAAGCGGACCCCGGTCTCGGACTACCTACCTGATGATCTCATTCTCGTTCTGTTTGACCCGGCTGAGATTCAGGAGAAGGCATCCGCCCTCGACAAAGAGTGGGCCGACGACTTCGCGGCATCGTCTAGCCAGGAAGCGCCTCCTCCTCCAGGGTTCTGGTACCTAGAGACAGGTGAGCTTGAAGGAACGTTGGCCCTGTACCGGCGCATCCTGACGGGCTCCTTTCTGGGAGAGCGCGGGGAAAGCTCGGTTGAGCTCGGAGCGATACCTCAGCCGGTGTTCAATGGGGCGTTGAGTGAGGTGAGGAAACAGCTCTCCCGAAATCGCCGAGCGGGGATCCACACCACGATTGTCTGCGACTCCCGCGGCCAAGAGTCCCGGCTTCAGGAATTGCTCGAGGATGACCTCGAGGCCATGGGCGTGGAACTGACGGTCGAGAGTCTGCACGCTGGGTTTGAGATACCCGAACTCCAACTGGCACTGTACACCGACCACCAGATATTTAATCGGTACCACCGCCCCACCGCCAGGAAGGCCAAAGCCCGTTATGGAGGTATCAGCCTCCGGGAGTTGCACCAGCTCATCCCCGGCGATTTCGTCGTCCATATAGACTACGGGATCGGTCGATTTGCTGGGATGGAGCAGATTGAGGTGCGTGGGCGGCGGCAGGAGTCGGTGCGGCTTGTCTACCACAACGGTGATGTCCTGTTTGTGAACGTCAATGCGCTTCACAAGCTGCATAAGTACAAGGGCAAGGACGGGCATCAGCCACAGCTCACCAAGCTCGGTTCGGGGCAGTGGGAGAAGAAGAAGGCCAGGGCTAAGAGCCGCGTCAAGGACATTGCCCGGGATCTGATCAAGCTGTACGCCAAGCGGAAGGCTTCCCGGGGGTACGCATTCTCTCCCGACAGCATCTGGCAGCGAGAACTGGAGGCCAACTTCGAATTTGAGGACACTCCTGACCAGGGCTCCGCATCCCAGTCCGTCAAAGAGGACATGGAAGACGAGCAGCCCATGGATCGCCTGGTCTGTGGCGACGTCGGTTTCGGGAAGACCGAGGTGGCCGTGAGGGCTGCCTTCAAGGCGGTTCAGGATGGAAAGCAGGTTGCGGTTCTTGTTCCAACGACGATCCTCGCCGCGCAGCATGAGCGCACCTTTCAACGCCGACTAAAGCAGTTCCCGGTCCGCGTGGGACAGCTCTCCAGATTTCGCTCCGCCGCCGAGCAGAAAGTGGTCCTCGCTGATCTTGCCGCGGGCAAGGTGGACATTGTCGTGGGGACGCACAGACTCATCTCCAAGGACGTCAAGTTCAAGGATCTTGGCCTACTCATCGTCGATGAGGAACAGCGCTTTGGGGTTGGTGCGAAGGAGAAGCTGCGAGAGATGCGCGTGAGTGTCGACACGCTCACGCTGACGGCCACTCCCATTCCGCGCACGCTGCAGTTCTCCCTTATGGGCGCTAGAGACCTTTCGATTATCGCGACTGCGCCTCCGAACAGGCAGCCGATCATCACAGAGATCCACACCTTCAGCAAAGACCTCATACGCGATGCCATCCTACACGAGACCAGCCGGCAGGGCCAGGTCTTCTTCATTCACAACCGGGTGCAGTCCATCCACGAGGTGGCGGATATGCTCCGTGCGATTATTCCAGACCTCCGGGTAGTGGTGGGTCACGGGCAGATGAAGGGGCCCGAGCTGGAACGGGTGATGCGGGCGTTCATCGAGAAGAAGGCGGACGTCCTCGTGTCCACCACCATCATCGAGAATGGCCTCGACATTGCCAATGCCAATACGATCATCATCGATCGCGCCAATCACTTCGGCCTTGCGGAGCTCCACCAGCTACGCGGGCGTGTGGGCCGGTCGGACCGAAAGGCATTCTGCTATCTCCTCGTTCCGTCAATCCATGGACTCACCCGGGAAGCACGGCAGCGACTACAGGCAGTTGAGGAGCTCTCGGAGCTGGGCTCCGGGTTTCAAATTGCCATGCGGGATCTGGATATCCGCGGAGCGGGAAATATG
>JBLFXH010000015.1:0-24348 GCA_047611125.1 Rhodothermales bacterium | reverse complement strand
GAGAGTGAAAGCGCGTCGGCGGCCTGAAGGCTTTGGTTCCCCACGGCATTTCCCGGCGGGTCCTGATTTGGCGGACCGGCATGAGTACTTTCCCGTTCGAAACAAGCTCACCATGTGGAATCGCTCTATACGAAGTCTACTCGCAAGCAGGGGTGGGTAATAGCATTGCTAGCCGGATTCGCGTCGCTATCTGCTGATCGTTCGGAATGAATGGCTCGCCCGTCACCGGCCCATCTCCCTAGCCGGTGCAGTGACCGGATCTATGTCCACTTCCACCTGAGCCTTGCGCGTCGTGGGTGCCTGGAAGACCACCTGGCCTTCAATCCGGACGGTGAGCGTGGCCCCTCCGGAGATGCGGGAGCTTCGCCCTTCTTCTGCGAGGAAGAAGTACAGCGGCTTGTTCGTGAGCTCGGCGAACGCCTTCAGGTGCTTCTGTCTTGGGAAGCGTTGGTTCTCCTCATCGTCGGACATCCACTTGTAGATGGTCTGCTCGTGGACTCCGATGGCCTTGGCGGCCTTGGCCGGCGTCAGGCCGGGGGTCTTGACCTGACCTGATTTTCTGTACCAGCTCTATGTTAGGATGAGCGCTGGTTTGGGATTCAGGGATTGAGCAAACTCGGAGGGTGATTGGTATCCGAGGCTGCTGTGTGGATGTTCTTTGTTGTACTCCAGACGCCACCGTTCGATAAGCGTCTGGGCTTCCAGGAAGTTGCCGAATAGCTCGCGGTCAAGGACTTCATCCCGAAGGCGGGCGTTGAAGCTCTCGACGTAGGCGTTCTGCCAAGGTGATCCGGGCTCAATGTAGCGCGTCTCCGTGCCCAGGGCAGCCAGTTCTTCCCGGAGCGCGCGGGCGATGAACTCCGGGCCATTGTCGGACCGGATGAATGCTGGCGCTCCGTGCAGGCCAACCAGCCGTCTGATCTCTCTCGCGGCGCCAGCGGCATTGATCGTGCGGCCCACCAGGATGCTGTGGCATTCGCGCGTGAACTCGTCCACCACCGGCATGGCCTTCAGCGTCCGGCCATTCTCGGTGACGTCGAAGACAAAGTCGTAGCTCCACACGTGGCCACGATACTGGGCCGTCAGGTGCCGAGCTGCAGCTCCTTCCAGATGCAGGTACCGCCGTTTTCTTTGTCGTTGAGGCACTTGAAGCCGATGAAGCCGCCACAGGCGCTCGATCCGCGTCGTGGATACGGACCAACCAACCTTGTTCAGGTGGGCAGTAATCCGGCGGTATCCCCACCGCTTCTTCTGGTCGGCTTTCTTCTTCATGGCATCCACAAGTCCTTTGTCACGATCAACGAGAGTGCCCTGGTAGCGGTGCGTTGACCGCGGCTGTTCAAGGACTCGGCAAGCCCGCCGCTCACTGACCGCCAGCACACGTTGCACGTGCCGCACGGCCAGTCTGCGGCGCGACGGGCTTAGTACTTTCCCTCGATAGCCTCCTTCAAAATGGAGTTATCGAGCACCTGGTCGGCTAGGAGCTTCTTGAGCTGGACGTTCTCACGCTCCAACTCTTTCAGGCGACGGACATCGTGTTTGTCCATCCCGCCGTATTGCTTCTTCCACCGGTAATAGGTCTGCTCAGTGACCTCGATGGACTTGACGGCCTCGCCGGCAGTCTGCCCCCCGGCAATCAGGGCCTCGACCTTGCGGAGCTTCTCGACGATCTGGCCGGGAGTGTGTTTTGTTCTCTTCATGATGCAGCTTGAAATGGAGCGCTGCACCTAACATAAAAGATGGATCAGAAAACCGTGGTCAGATCAGCACCAAAAAAGCGGATCCCTTACAATCCTCCAGTACCTGTCCCAAAGGACATGGAGTATTTGTCAGGGGGGGAGTGTGGATGCATGGTTGCGATGCTTGTCGTTGTTCTCGCCTTCGGCCTTCTGATCGCGTTCCTGGGGAATGGCGTGTAGCACGCAGCCCGACACGACGGCAATGCCGGGTCGTCCGCCAACCGCCCCGCCACATCCCGTCGGGTCCCATGGGGACTTACACCGCTCCACGCCATGAGTGCCGGTGGCGTTCAGTTGCCCGCGGCAGGGAGTGGTCCGGCGTGGCTGCCGTCCGCCTCCGGATCGGACCTCAACCGTCCCCAACTTCATCGGCCGGTGAGTCGGCGTTGAGATATCTGATGCGGTCGTGAAAGGTCGCATGAAGATTCTCCAACGCTGCGAGCATGCTCTCATGTGTATCCGGCCAAGTGGCCCAATCAGTGATCTGGGCGTCGGACAAATCGAAGGCGATCCAGCTAGCCTTCTTACCCGGCATCGCTTCCCAGCGCAGAGGGCTGCCAAATGCGCGCTCGATTTCACTCCGGTCAGCCTCCAGGAGATGGAAGTCTTCTTCGCGTTGCATGTAAAGGCCAGCGGAGGTGGCCCCTGTCTGCGAATTAATGGTCGCGCTCAAGTTGAACTCTGATCTCCCAATTGCAAAATCAGCCCAATTCGACGGCCTGGGCTTGCGCGCTCGGATACGAAGTGCGTTTTGGTCTGCGTATTCCTTGAATGCTTCCCAAAACGCCAGTTGGACCTGGTTCAGTTCGGACAATTCTCCGACCGATCTTGCGGCTGAAGCCACCGTTCGCGACCAATCGTTAGGCCGGGCAACCACATTGAACTTTGGCGCGACAGGAGAGTCGCCTATCCGCCAAAGCTCTACCTCTAGCGCGAAGAAGTTGATTTCGTCACTCGTGATTTCGTTGAGCCAGTCGATGGCGGCTCGGTGCTCGTCTGCGAAGCGCGCAGCGATCCACACAACACTCACTGCATTGAGCCCGGCCGCATAGGTAAGAAGCTGACCGAGGTGCGAATGGTCGGTCCGCTCTAACTGATTCTCAACGAGGACATAGTGTCCTCCGAGTGTATTACGACAAAGTATGTCTGCACTGAATGGACCGACGTTCTTTTCCGTGCCCTCAAGCTCCAAGTCAATACCTAGCACGTCTCCGAGAAGCGCAAGGTTCGCCTCCCTTGCCAGCCACGGCGTAAAGTCGCTCGCTTCATGCTTCCACACATCACGTAGCGCGACCTTGCTCAGTCTTCCGAGGGATTCCCCCATGCTGCTCGATTTCTAGTTCGATTCTCAATGTCGCGACCGACGGGGTCTTTTGCCATCTGGTCTCGCGTTCGTGTCTTCATGGCCCCCAGATCGAGGCAATCGGCCGACCGTCCCCAGACACCATCGGCACATGCTTAGCCGGCTGCTCACTGACGAACTCGATACTCGGGTAGCTGCTTCTGGGCACGGTTCTCATGCCGCCCCCGGAGTCCACCTACGCACTGGCAAAGTTCTATTCAGCGATGCCCCCCCATAAGCACGAAGCTGCCCCCATCTAGATTTATCACGATCGCGAGAAGCATGCTAGGCTTGCTGAAGTTGAGGACTTCCACGCCCATGTCCCTGTTGGAGACACCTCCCTCGTTGGTCCAACCTGAGCGCCGGATTTCTTTCCTATAGAAGTCACGAATTGCAGAGGCCGAAAGCGACGTTTGGTAGGCTTCTGTGGCGTCTTGTGCTGTCGTTTCGGGTAGGCTGGAGATGAGGCGTGCCCCGGTCGGGATGAGTACTCCGAAGAGTCCAGTCCTCGTGGCAGCCGGGAGTGGGTTAGCTGGACTCGGCGGCAGCGTGACCGGTTCCTGGCTACTAGCGGTAGCGTCGAGTGAATCTTGGTGGACTTCAGACGAAGCATACTGCTCGGCTGGTGGAAACAGAAGGACCAAAACGGGAATCCCGATAGCGAGAACTATGATTCCAATAATCAACCAATCTAGAGCTTTGGACTTCGGAATCGACTTTTTCACCGCCGCGGTTGTCTCCGACTGTGAATGGGCGGCGGCAGGGCGTCCGCCATTGTTGGGCTCGCCAGCCATTGGACTGGGAGAGTTCCCGAGGTTGTTCGCCGGACTGTGTATGGACTTGAGATCCGTGTCCGTGGACTGAAGGACGACTTGAGCCGCAGGCCGAGGGGTGGCAGCTACGTTGCCGGTTGGCGAAGGAACCCCGCAGCGCGGGCAGGTTTGGGCTTCAGTACTAACGTTGGCACCGCACTCGCGGCAAGACTGGAGGGCCACGACTTCTCCTCGACGGTTCGACACCCTGCATGATCGAGTCCGCGCACGCAGTTGGCAAACGCCTTGGCCCAATCGCCGGGATATTTCATGTCTACCGCGAGGCGTTTACACGTGACGAAGGACTGAGTTGGGTGCTGCCATAAGGCAGGCTTGCGGATTACCCCGACCAGGGTCCTGTTTTCGGAATCCAGTACCAGAGTGCATGGGAGCCTGGGGAGTGGCGACATTTGCCGGTCCCCGGAATACTCAGATTCGTCGAGGCCGAGGCCAACCGCCCCCGGCATATCGCGTCAGGTCGCATGGGGTCTCTTTCACAAGGACAAGTAGCGCGGATGCCCAAGACCACCGAAAAGCGACTCCCAGAGATCATTGTCAATCGATAGCTGGCGCGAAACAGACAAATCGCGAGACTTGTTGTCTACCCTGTTGACCGACCAACTGCAAAAAAGCCGCTAACTCCATGCGAGATAACGGCTTTAGTGCTTGTCAATGTGCCCTGGAGAGGACTCGAACCTCCACGTCCAAAAAGGACACTAGGTCCTGAACCTAGCGCGTCTACCAATTCCGCCACCAGGGCATGGTGCGGCTCAGAAACTGAGTCTGAGTGCGGCGCAGATGGTAATAAATCTGACGTCGGCCGACAAGTTCCTAGGGCGGTCGCGGACAATCTTCACCGCAAGTCAGCAGCGACAATCCGTCTTGGGTCACCAACCGCTCCAATCCTGAGGCCGATTACCGTCCGCCCGCTGACCGTCATGTAGGACTCGGCGCCAGCCAGTTCCCTTCCGGCAAGGGCATCTCGAAGCGCGAACTCAATCGCCCCGCCGACTCCGTGGATCACATCGACCTGACTCCGACCTCTCCGGGAAGCCAGCGCCAGCGTGCCCCGGATAAACCCCAGCGCCCCATCCACGGTACATCCATGCACGTCCAGCGCGACCGTGAGACCGTCATCCGAGAACGAGCGGGGAGCATCCTGACCACGCCTGCTCATTGGACTTTAACCACCGGCACAAAACGAGCTCCCGGCTCGGCAAGCCGAACGAAGTAGATCCCCGGCGAGACACCGACGGGAGACCACGAGCCCTCGCCGTCAGCACTCGAAAACACGCGGCGGCCGAGCACATCGAAGACTTCGAAGGGCCCGCCTTCCACGTGGAGTTCGCTGGTAAAGGGATTCGGGTAGATCGCGAGCCCGCCCATCGGGATCGGCAGATCGTCCACCGCCTGCACAAGGGGATTCGGCGCGCCCGGCGTGGGGTGGGTGATATTGAAGAACGGCCCCCCGTCCGCACCCCTCGACAGTGAGAGGTCCGGCGTCTGCACCCCGAAAGACACATAGTCCACCTCTCGCCCATCGGCCTCAAGCAACGCAAGCTGCTCACCCGCAGCGGCCAGTCGGAAACCCGCGTGAAGCGGGCCCTGCTCGGGCTGCCCATCCGGCCAAATCAGCAGGTGGCCACGCCCAGGAATGCTGATATCCGGTAGGGTGTACCTGTCGGGCTGATCCAGCCGGTCGGTGAGTGTCCACCCGCCGACGCTGACGGCGGACTCGGAGGCGTTGTACAGCTCAACCCAGTCGTCGTATTCGCCAAACTCGTCTTGCATGGTGGCGGCGTTTGACGCCATCAACTCGTTGATGTAGACAGGCGGCTTGGAGTCGTCAACGCGAATCCGAAGGAGCGATGACGTACGCTCATTCCCCTGTCCATCGGCCGCCCGTACACGGAGGTCCACTGTGCCGCTCATACCCAGAGGTGGCACCACGCCACCATAAATCTCCCCGGACCGCTGAGCCATGATCACAGACTGACGCTGCGGCACATCGGGCCAGTACTCCACCTGGGCGAGGGCCAGGGAGCCAGTCACGATTTGCGCAGACACGCGCAATGAATCGTGCCAGCGGGGTCGCTCAGGAAGCACCCTGACAGACGAAATCAGCGGCGCTATCTGTCCCGCATCCAGTTGCCCCAGGGCAGAGGAGTAGCGCTGACTGATGTACGGAAGCAGCCCCTCGGTGACATGGCCCGACAGCGGGGACGTAAACGAATCGTGATAGTCGGCAATCGTGTAGCCGTAGTCCTTGGTCCGGAACGTATCCGCCTCCGCGGCGGCCTCGGTCAGGGTCTTCAAGCGGGAAATCTCCGCCCCCAATTTCGACGGGATGAAATGGTCTTCGAGCAGCTCCCGCAGGTAGTAGGTGTACCGCTCCCGAAACTCGGGAACCGCCATGATGCGGGTCATCAGCGGACGCTCTTCCGAGGGGTGCCCCCACTCATAGACGTCGCGTGTGGCCCAGTTCAGGTCGGGCCAGATCCCCTCCCAATAGATGCCGAATGTGTTGTCGAAATCGAACGGGACGTAGTGCCACTTCCCGGTGGCCGGGTTGTTGTAGAGGTAGAAGTTGTTCTTCAAAAACCAGTAGGAGTCCCAGCTTCCGGTGAGTGCGGTTACGGCCTGCGCCTTGAGCAGGCCGCTCACATCCATGGCGGATTCGATGGCGCCCTTGAAGCCGGAGCCTGACGTGTTGTTGATCAGGCCTATCAACTGCGCCAGATCGTCGTACCCCTGCTCATCGCTTGCGCCCTGGGTCAAGTCATACGGGCGCCTGTTGCCGGAGTCCGGGCGATAGGCAGATCCATCGCCCGAGCCCACCACAGTCAGGTCGGCCGGCCACAGGGCCTTGTAGAGATTGCCGGTGTCATCGCCGAAGTACCGCTGGAGGAACTCCTCGTCTACGTGCTCGATGTTGATGTACAGCCCGTAGTACGCCCCGTTGATGTAGACCTGCACGTGGTTGGCCCGACTGGCTGGGACACCCATTTCGCGGAACAGGTCCCAGGCAACCTTCGAGCGCATGATGGAGGGGTCGTTGTGCTCTCCGTTGAGATTCAGCTTCTCCAGGCCCTCCCACTTGCCGCCGGATCGGAAGGTGTTGAAGGAAACCTTGAACGATTTCTTCTGCGAATTCCGGGAGGTATTACCCCTTAGCCGGAATCCGACGCTATCAATCTCGGCCGATAGACTGGGCGAGCTCCAGCGAAACGTTGCCAGGTATTCTACGTCGCTCTCCTCGTTGCCGGGGGCGAAGAGCGTTGTCAGGTCTGCCGCCGAGAGGGTGATTTGGACCACCGGGAGCGCGTCCTCGTCGAAAACCTGGGCCGACACCTGCCCGAGGTGCCCGAACACGGCCAGCCCAAGACCGGCAAGCAGCAGCCTACAACTCTTCGTCATCGTAGTAGAGACTGACTCGGGAAACACGCGGTGAGGACCGGAGCTCAGCTACCAGTTCTGATGCGTTCGCAGTTCGCTTGAGTCGCGTGTGGAGCGTCAACAGCAGGTCTGCCCCCTCTGTGGGCTGCCGCACCGAAAGTATGGAACTGCTCTTGCAGTGCTTGTCGATGGAGGCCTGATACGTCGGCAAGGTTGGCGCCCCGTCCGCGGCATACGTGAACTCCAGCAGCATCGCGTTGCGCTGCACGTGACCGAATCCAAACCCAGTTGTCCCTAGGACGGTAATGCCAATCACCAGCGTACCGAGCCACGCCGCGGCATACAGCCCTACTCCGGCAGCCAGACCGACGGCCAGCGTGAAGAAGATGAACACGATGTCGTGGGTGTCCTTGACGGCGGTCCTAAAGCGAATGATGGACATCGCTCCCACCAGGCCGAACGCTCTGGCCAGGTTGCTTCCGATCACGATCATCACCAATGCGGTGATCATGGGCAGGACCACCATGGACCGCACGAATGATGGCGCGTAGCTCGTGCCGCGATAGGTCCAGCGGTAGATCCACGCTATTGCCAACCCGCACACGAGCGCGACGATGAGGCTGGAGACCACGTCGGCTGAGGTCACTGGCCTCAGAAAGGATATGTCCTGGAATTCGCGAAGCATGTTCAGGCGATTCGGGTGGCGGCTGGCTGGCGAGCGTTCATACGGAGGTCTGCATCAATCCAGGTCGGAGTACGCGCCCGCCCGCAAACGAAGCGCGGCGCCCGTGCGTGGCGCATGCGCAGGCATCCATGGTCAGCGTGTACTTTGAGAGCGCCTTTCGCTGCGCTCCGAGACGGGCGAGGAGCGGCTTCATCCAACTCGGAAAATGATAATCGAACTTGACCTCGAGAATGAAGTGATTGTCGAATACGGTGACAGGCGCCTTGGCGGGTAGCCTCTCAATATGGGCCGTCAGCCGGCCACGCAGGGCGGTGTCGAACGTGATCCGCAGGGTTGGATCATGCTGCGATTCAAAGGCCTCGCGCTCATACACCACCAGCACCGCAGGCTTCAGGTGGTGCCGGAGGATAAAGTACTTGAAGGTTCTCGCTGCATCCGGATCGTCGAACTCAGGAATGTCTATGTCTCCCCTAAGCCAGGGACCAATGTTGTGGAGCTCCAGATGGGCGCGCCGCTTCCACGCAGTAGCGGCCGATTTGCGCTTGAGTTCGAGGGAGACTCGCTGGTCTGCGGCCGTCTGGTTGTAGCCGCGGATTCGCACCTTCATCCTCTCGCGGACACCTTCCATCTTGGCGGCATAGTGCGCGCCTCGCGAGGTATCCAGGTAGATGCTACGAACCGTGTAGACCCCTCCTGCCCCGGCGTGGGGATCGCGCACGGTGTACTCGGAGATCACCTTGCTCAGGCGCTCCCGCTCGCGGTTCGGAATGAGGTATTTAAGCTCGTGGCGCAAGGCTCCACCAGGTTTTCCAAGTGAACAGGGTCCCGAGCGCTTCGTCCAGCTTGCCCCGAAGCGTGGTTTCGGGGCCGTCCAGGAGCGCGACGGCTTGCATGCGGTCCGGCGTGTCATCCGGAACACCACTGAGGTGGCAGGTCACCAAGACCACGTTCGTGCCCGCTAGAGACCCCGCAGTTCGGTCCACATGCGTCACCACGGCTTGGGCCCGTTCGCCCGATACCAGAATGTCGAGGACGGTACCTGGCTGCAGCCGGGCAGCCTGCTCCATCGTAGCCGGGAACGCGGCAACCCACCGGCTGAAGTCCTTGATGGTGACTAGCACGGAATCGCGTTCGGAGCGCGTTACGGTGCCTCCAATAGGCGTGTGGGTGGCGAACGCGGCCCGCTGGTCGGCGAGGGCTTCGAGTCGTTGACGCGTGGCCTGCAGACGTGTAGCCGCAAGGCGACGTTCTGACTCCCTAGACCCCGTCTGGAGCACTTCAAGCTCGGCTTGAAACACGGCAATCCGTCCCCTCAATTCCACTTCCGCTGTCTCCGCCCGCTCCACCTCATCGACCGAAACCACGCCTTGATCTCTCAGCAGCCTGAGTCGCGAGACAATGCGCTCCTGCAAGGCCAGCTGCGCCTGCACCTGCTCGAGGCGCTTCTTTTCTGCTTCCACCAACGCGGCCTTGGCACCTTCGGTGTACGTCGCGATTTCTGAGGCGCTGACCTGGACGTTGGACGTGAGCTCAGCAAAGTCGCGATCGGAGTCAGTGGACTGGAGGACGCCAATCGTTTCACCCGCCGCGAGGACCGCGCCCAACCTGACCCCTGGTTCCAGTTGGAAGGCCGCCACGTCGCCCCGCTCGATGGACTGGACCGAGTAAAGACTGGAGACTCCGGCCTCCCTGTCCTCCACGTGCGAGACCAATTCACCACCTCCCGTGTGCTCCAGCGTCCACACCTGCGCCGCAAATAGTCGCGCCGGGATACGGTCCTGAGACTGGAATTTGATCGGGACGAACAGGACGAGAAGAACAACAAGAAGGACTGCTCCCGCCGTCACCAACCCGTTTCGTTTTTGCCTATCCACTGTCACACGGTCTGTTCTACTAATGGTACGAGGTCTGTCTGCGCATTGGTATGACGATCATCTGAAAACCGGGTCATCGAGTCCGCACCGCCGACTGAGCGCGGAGTGGAACGCCGTCCACCATCACTCGCACCAGGTAGACACCGGGAGCATCGCCCAGGCGTACCCCGTCAAGAACATGGCGGCCCCGTGCGAAGCTTCTGGGTTCGAGAACCTGAATGCGGCGGCCAAGCACATCAAAGACCTCGACGGTCACCAAACCCGGCTCGGCCAGACTCAGCGAGACGTTCGCCGAGGCTCCGGTGGGATTGGGAAAGAGCGTGGCGGTGGTGAAGGCCACAGTCACGGGCGTTTGGGTGGACGTCAACACCACATTCGAGGAGCCGGGCGAGCCGTCGGGATACCGGGAAGGCCTCCAGGATGACGCGAGTGCGTTGTCGAGGCCAGTGTCCACCAGCGCCAGTGTGTAGCCCCGCCCGTCGGGCTCGGAGGGCCATGGCGGATCATCCCCATACCGGACCGAGTCTGCCACCACTCCGCCCGCATCCAACAACTGGACACGTTCGCCGCCATTGGAAAGGGCGAAGGTCCAATCGCCGACGCAGGATGTCCCCGTGGCCTGCTGGAACGCCGCGGCATCTTGGCAGAGCACCACCAGACCGCCTGGCTCTAGCGTGATCGATGGCAGGACTTGCCATCCGGTGTCGTCCCCCAATTGCCAGCCGGACAGGTCTATGGGGGTCGAACCCGCATTGGCGAGCTCCAGCCACTCTCCCGAGGTCCCGGCCGGGTTGTACTGGATTTCATTGATGACCACGGCGGACGTGCTCCCCGGATCTACTTCAAACCGAGCCGTCAGGGTAACCCCGTCCTCCGGCAGAACCGACAACGTTCGCTGATCCGAGGACTGGGATCCGGACCACTCGACGAATCGGTACCCCGGTGCGGGAAGGGCAGTGATGCCCAGGGGAATCCCGCCCCAGTACTGGCCGCTCCACGATCCCGAGACCCGGAGGCGGTTCACTCGTATTTCGCCACCTTCACCGGCCGAGACGGTGACCTCACTCTGCGAGAAGAGTCCGAATCGCTGCCGAAAGTGGCCGAGCACGGCCTCTGTGCGCTGGAGACCGAAGACACGCATGCGGTCGATTTCCTCATTCCAGCCTTCGACCCGCTGGCCCCACCGCGAACGGTGGTCCGGGATTTCGTCTGCGATTACACCGGCAACTGCATCCAGTTGGGCCACAATCCGATCAGGCTGGAACTGGTGATTCGCGAAGTCCGCCATGCGTGTGACGAAGGCGGCCTTGAACTCCGGATTCAGAAGAAGCCTCCTCAGGGGGTAGGTGGACCACGGCGGGTTCGGCCAATTGGGACCGTTGGTCTCCAAGGCGAAAGCCAGGGTGTTGGTCTCCCAGGCGTTGTCATCCCAGATGCCCCAACCAAAATCGGTGTCGTAGAGCATCCACCGGAAACGTCCCTCGCCGCCACGATCCCGCCAGGCCTTGGCATTGTTGCCGGGCCAATCCTGATTGTCGAAATAGATCTGAGCGAGGTGATAGTCGATGTAGTTGTCGAGGTCAATCATTTCGCCAACCTCTACCAGCGCCTCCGGAGACGAAATATCCACGCCAGTCACCCGGTCCAGGAAATCGTCCCAGGCCTCTTCGCTACCATGAACGGCATTGGCCCCTTCAAACTTGTCGTTGAACTCGAGCAGGTCAATGTTGTCGGGGTCCACGCCCGCTCGTCCGGCGATGTAGTGCTCGTTCAGCTTTTCCCGGAGGTTGTGAATGCCCCGATATTCGCCGTTGAAATAGACCACCGCAGGCCGGTAGGCCTGAAGGTCGATGGCCGTATCGGTAAGCAGTGACTGCATAAATCCGTCGCGCAGTAGAGACCGGTCCCAGTCATTTCCGGAGTTCCGGAAAACCACGGACTGAAACAGGTTCTGCGATCGGTCTGGGAAGAAGCGGTGCTCAAACTCCGAAACGCCGTAGCGGCCACGCGCAAAGAGACTGAACGAGCGCATTGGGTGGCCGCGCGACCAGCCGCCGAAGATCTTGAATCCCGCGGAATGGCCCAGTCCGCGGCGGCCATCCGGTTCGAGAAACTCAGCGAATACCGCCACCTCCCGGTCCTCCCAAAAATTGGCCCCGAAGTACGGGAAGTTGTCCGAGGCACCAGGCCCATGGACGTACAGCCCGCCTTGCGGATCGAAAAGGATCCGAGGATCGAACGTCAGCGATAGGACGGGCATATCCGAGTCCCGTATCGCAAACGTGTGCGTCGCGATCGGTCCCGGCAGCAGGCCGTCGCCCATAACGCGAGCCCTCACTACCGTTGTCTCCCTGATGGACAGCGGGACGTTGTATTCGGGCGAACTCTCACCTGGATCAGAACCGTCCAGGGTGTAGACCACGCGGCCGCCCTCCGCCGATAACCGGGCACGGACCAGAGGATCAAAGATGCCGCCTGGCGGAGTCACTGTGACAGAACCGGCGACTGCCGAGGCTCCGGTACCGTTGGCCGCGCCGGGGGTCGGAAGGGCAAAGAGCGCTCGCGAGCCATCCGCCAGCAGACCCACGGAGTTGCCGGAGGGGACCGCCTCGAGGGCCAGGCAGGACTCGGACGTCCCGTCCGGCCGCGTGAGGCATACGGTCTCGTCCGCCGCCAGCCTAAAATTTGTGTGGAGCCTCCGGGGGAAATCGTCCCGGACCTCCGCTGGAATGGCCGAGTAGTCTGGCGCCGGCGCTTTCCGGCCGATACTCAGGTACGGAATCAACGTCAGGTCCGAGGATGTCCTCGAGATGTTGTGGACCTGGACGGCAAGCACGTTTTCGCCTGGCCTGATCAAGTCTGCGTCCACCTCGATGCCTTCAAGGGACAGTCCCTGGTAGAGTCGAGCTTCGTGCAATGCATCCGCGGACTGAATCGATGAAACCGGCGTACCGGCCACCCCGATGCCCGCCCGGCCGACCTCGACGCCATTCACATAGGCGACGAAGGCGTCGTCGTAGTCAAGGTGCAGTTGCACGCCCGTCACGCCCGTGGTGTCGGCCAAGTGAAACTGGCGCCGAGCGTAGACCGCGAGTGCAGCCGGAATTTGCGTTGCATCGTCGCCATCTCCGTAGCCAATGCCCGCCGGTCCCTCGGCCCACGCCGAATCATCGAACCCGGTGTCCGACCAGGCCAGCGGAATGCGAGATTGTCCGACGTTGTAGCGTAGGGTGTCGCCCGGCCGCACAATCGATTCCCAGCGGCCTTGTAGTCCCTTCCTGTCTTTGCTCGAGGCGTGGATCAGCAGGTACCCGCCCGATTCCAGCTCCTGGGACGGAAAGACCCATCGAAAGGGAGCGTCCTGGTCATCTGACAATCCGTAGCCGCCCAGTTGAATAGACTCCGGGCCCGCGTTGAACAACTCGAGCCAATCGGTCTGATCGTCGTCGCGGTCTGCCAGGGTACTACCGCCTGATACAGCCTCGTTGACCAGCAAATTCTGGGCGGCAGCGACGGGAGCCAATGCCATCGCCGAGACGAGAATCAGGCTGCCTAGTGAAGACCATCGGGAACAAGCGCGCATGGGATTGCCAACCTCTGGCGGATGGGACCTAGGCGTCCACCTTGTCCATATGTACGTCCAACTGTGGAAACGGAATGCCGATTTCCGCGGCATCCAGTGCGTTCTTCACGGTTTCGATGACGTTCTCCTTGACGCCCATGAAGTCGGCCACGTTGGCCCAGACCCGCACTTCCCAATCGATGCTCGATCCGCCGAGGCCCATCAAGAGGGCCCGTGGTGCAGGATCCGGAAGCACACCTTGAACGCTAGCCGCGGCCTTGGTCATCACTTCGCGGGCCAAGGCGATATCGGCTCCATACGTGGTGCCGACAGCAATCTCCATCCGGCGCATCGGGTGGTAGTTGATGTTGGTGATGGTGTTGCCGAAGATCTTGCCGTTGGGAACGATGACTCGCTTGTTGTCGAACTGATCGATCTCGGTGTTGAAGAGCGCGATGGCGGCAACCTTGCCCGTCACACCATCCACCTCGATGATATCACCCACCTCAAACGGCCGAAATATGACGAGCATCACGCCCGAGCTGAAGTTCGATAGCGTGCCCTGGACGGCGAGACCGATAGCCAGACTGGATGCACCAACCAAGGCCGTGAAGCTCGTGGTCTCCACGCCGAAAATGCGGAGACAGGCCAGAATTCCCACGGTCAGGATGAAGTACCGGACCATATTGCCGAAGAACACGGCGAGGGTCACGTCCAGCTTCTCCGCGGTGGCCTTATTCACCAGCTTGCCGGCACGCTTGGCAACCCAGAAGGTGACAAACAGCAGGACAATCACCCCAGCAATACGCGGGATGAACTGGCCAATTGTGACCAGGGCGGATTCTACGAGTGCGGTGGCGTCTTGCATGATCAAATCATCAGGGTAACAGCGGCCATTAGACGCTCCGAACTTTCGCCCGTTCGCCCTTTGCTAAACCTTGAGAATTGATCCAACGGCCCCGCGCAAACCCGTCAGTTCCGGAGTCCAGGCACGCCGACAGGCTCATCATCCCACCACCACAGCGGCGCCAGCGCGCGAGTTTCGGGGTACAGCTCGGAAAGTGTCTCTGCGTGGAACAGGCGCCCGTTCATCATCACCTGGTCAATGGCGGTGGTGTTACGGAGATCCTCCAGAGGACTGGCATTCAAAATCACCAAGTCTGCCAGCTTGCCCGGCTCGATGGATCCGATGTCTCCGGCCAGACCAATCGCGTGGGCGCCGTGAATGGTGGCAACCCGGAGGGCGTCGTGGTTCGAAAGCCCGCCCGAGGCCATCGCCCAAAGCTCCCAGTGATAACCAAGTCCCTGCAACTGTCCGTGTGAACCCACACCAGCGTAGCCGCCAGCTTCGACCAGATCCTTGACGAACCGGGCATGGCGCTCAAACACGTGCTGATCATCCCGGAACCACTGCGGCCTCCGGAGGGTGCGCCCGTCCACCTCATCGTGTGGCATGAAGCGGCGCAGCTTGGCGTCGTCGTGCGGATTCTCGCGGCTGTAGAAGTAGTTCTCGGCCCACGGCCCTCCATACGAAACCAATAGGGTGGGTGTATAAACTCGGCCAGTCTGGACGAAGAGGTCCAGATAGTCGTCGTAGATGGGGAAAATGGGCAGCGAATGCTCCAGCCCCGGGTACCCGTCTATAGTCTCTGTCAGGTTCTGCTTGAGGTTGAGCGAGCCTTCGGTGGTCGGCATCAGCTCCAACTCGCGCGCCGCCTTGATGATGTACTGGCGGCCTTTTCGGGCAGCGGCCACGTACATCTTGATGGTCTTTGTGTCGAAGTACTCAGAGTAGCGCTTCAGGACGCTCATGGCCTCTTCTTCGCTGTCGATACCGTCCTGCCAGAAGACTCCCGGCCCTGTTGAATAGACGCGCGGGCCGAGCACTTGGCCTGACCGCACCATGTCCGAATAGGACAACACTTCCGTATTCCCGGTCTGCGGGTCACGCGTGGCGGTGACCCCGTAGGCCAGGTTTGCGAGGAACGGCCAAACATCCGTGCGATGGATGCCGTCGCGTGCACGAAGGTGGGCGTGGGTGTCCACATAACCCGGGATGATGGTCTTTCCGGTGACGTCCCTCACGGCCGCCCCCGTGGGAATGTCCACAGAGCCAGCAGGACCGACCGCCGTGATGCGGTTGTTCACCACCACAATCTCCGCATTGGGTATGACCTCATCGCCATTCATGGTGATGACCGTCGCGCCGCGGAGCACTGCGGTGCCCTGCGGGATGTCGCGGTTGGCCTGGATCAGGACACGGACCTCATCGGCCTTGTAGCCGTCGTCCTTCTTGTCGACATCATCCTCCCCGGCGGCATCGTCGTCGGTTTCAGAATCCTCGTCCTGATCCTCGTCGGCATCGTCCTCGTCGGCAGCCTCGTCTTCAGCCTTCTTCGCAGCAGCCACCGAATCCGCGAAGACCTTCGCATCATCCAGGCTATACGTAAAGTGGGCATTCCCCAGCCAGTAGTGGACGGTGCGACCATCGGCACCCCAAGTCGGAAACTCGCCTCCGATATCGGTGAGCTTCGACGCAGGGAATGACGCGTTCTTGGCGTTGCCGACGCTAATGGTGACCGCCCTCCCTACCTGAGGCACGGTGACGGTGTAGATATGCCGCTGTACCTCGGCCAACGCCTGGTCACCGCGCGGAGCCATTTTCAGGACACTCGGCGAGAGGCCGCTCGTGGAGCCCTGAGGTTTTGATCCCCGGACTTTGACGTGCTCCCGCTCTTCGGTCCCATCCCAGCGAATCGAGACCAGAGCGTCTCCCTTCTGCAGATAGATTCGGTCTGAACCATCAACAAAATGAGGCCCACGACGGCCCTGCGTCGGGGCAATGATATTGACGGGCGATTCCGTCCCAGAGGCAGGCACCCAAACGAGGTCCTGTCCGGGTGGCCCTTCGGCACCAATGGTTTCGTAAGACTCACGAAAGCCGCGCTGCGCAATGATCCGTCCGCTGGCAGACCAGGCCGGACCGAAATAGAGGGCGCTGTCTCGAGTCAGCCTCCGGGCCCGCGTCCTGCCCGAGACAGGCACCGCGTAGAGGTGCCCCCTTTCGCCATCCCAAGTAGCGTACGCCAGCTCCGAGCCGTCTGGCGACCAAGCGGGATAGTGCTCAGAACGCGCGTCCTGAGTCACGCGGCGTGGATTGGATCCGTCCATGGCCGAGACCCAAAGGCGGTCCATGGCCGTGAAAGCGAGCCACTCACCGTCAGGCGACGGAGCCGCGTCGCGGATCTGCCGGACGGTAAAGGTGGGCGTGTCCTCGATGGGATAGTCAAAGAACACCTTCGGCGCCAGATCCAGATCAAAGGAGACGTGGAACGGAATTTCCTGCGCGTCACCACCAGCTACCGGAATGCGCCAGAGTTTGCCGCCATAGGAGGCTATCAATTCCTTTGAGTCCGGCGTGAAAGACATGCCGGGGAGCACGTCCAATGTCGCCCGAGACTCCTGATCATCGTGCTGCACGGGATACGCCAGCCAGCGGTCCTCGCCGGTCGCGAGGTCGCGAATCATCAGTCCCGTATCCGCATCATGCCGGGTGCCGAAGACCAGCCACTTTCCGTCCGGCGAGAGCGTAGGCCTGATGGCCGATCCATAGCGGGTGGTCTTGGTGAACTGCTCTCCCTTCTCCCGATCGAAGGCCTCGATCTGGTACTGGGGGAACTGTGCGTTGTACTGCCAATCGCCCGTCCGCCGTGCGTACCACACCCAACGACCGTCCGGCGAAGGCGCCGCGCCAATCATCTTGAAATTGGTGGGCTCAGTGACCAGTTGGGCACCACTTCCGCCGTCCTTGTGGAAGAGTTTCAGCTTGGGCAGCGCGCCGCCCCTGAAGTTGCCCATTGAGGCGACGATATAATCCCCGTCCGGCATCCACTCGGGGGACTCGGCACGGTTGGCTTCGCCCTTGGAGATCTGCTGAAAACTGGAGTCCGCCAGCGTCATCACCCAGATGTTCTGACCGCCGTCCCGATCGCTGGTGAAAACCAACTGCTCGCCATCGGGTGAGTAGCGGGGCTGGGCATCGAAGGCCATGCCTGATGTGACCTGCGTTGCGTCACCGCCGGCCATCGGCATCGTGAAGAGATTGCCCAGGTAGTCGAAGGCTAGCGTTGAGCCATCAGGACTGACATCCACCGAAATCCAGGAGCCTTCGGTACGGTCGATTCGGACGGAGCGGTCTGACTCCAGGGGAAGGCCCTCGTCCTTCTTCTGGGCGTTGGCTGGGATGCCGAGGAGCAGCAGAGCGAGAACGGACAGCAGATGGCGCATGGCACAGCAAGTCGGTGGGTGGTCTGCCACGATACGCACCCGCGGTGCGCCCAATCAACGCTTCTGGCTGGCGATCCCGCTCATTGTCCGATGCGGCGCGACAGTACGTAGAGCCCAAGATCGACGGCTAGCGAATCGCTGCCCGCCGACTGCGCCGTTTGCGAGGAGGCAGTCTGCCAGGAGGCCGTCGGCCGAATCCAGAACCACTCGCCATCGCCCGTCGACACCCGCACCGGCATGGCAAAACCATGGACTACATCAGCCCAACGGAATCCAAGCACCCCACCCTGAAGACTCCATTCCAGCACAGGAATCCTCGTGTCCCGGAGGTACTGGTCGAAAACCCGCCCTAGTTCAAGGCCGGAATGCCTCGTGATGTAGTCCTCAACGGCGGTTCCGGGAATGATCTGGTGCCGAAAGTCACGATTCAGCCCACGAAGAATGCCTCTCCACTTCTCATCGTCATCGATGAGCCGCCGGATGGTGTGCAGCATATTTCCGCCCTTGTTGTACATGTCCCCAGGAGGCGTCGCGTTTACGCCGTGGGGGGCAATGATGGGCGTTTGGTTGGCAATGTCCTTCCGCGTGCCGATCACGTACTCCTCGGCCGCCTGCGCACTGCCGGTCAGGCACTCGGTATACAGGCTCTCCGAGTAGTTGGCGAAGCTCTCATGGACCCAGTTATCGGCGATGTCGCTGGCGGTGATGTTGTTGCCCCACCACTCGTGCGCGCTCTCGTGGACAATGATGAAGTCCCACTGTAGGCCCCAACCCGTTCCCGAGAGATCCCGGCCCAGGTATCCGTTCGCGTACCCGTTGCCGTAGGTGACCCCGCTCTGATGCTCCATCCCCAGATAGGGGACCTCGATCAGCTTGTACCCGTCCTCATAGAAGGGATATGGCCCAAACCAGTGTTCAAAACAGGCTACCGTGCTCCGGGCTTGCGTCCACTGCTCCCGCGCCCGGCCATAGTTTTCGGCGAGGGGCCAGAAATCCATCGACAGGGGGCCATCTTCCCCATCGTACTCCTCAGACCAGTGCCCGTAGGACCCGGCGTTGACGGAGACCGAGTAGTTGTTGATGGGGTTCTGGACGACCCACGAGTACGTGACCGTGTCGTCTGCCTCGATCCGACCGGCCAGCCGCCCGTTTGACACGGCCACCATCGGCTGCGGGACCGAGATCGAGACCCGCTGGCTATCCGGTTCGTCGGCCTGAAAGTCCTTGTTGGGCCACCAGATGCTCGCGCCCAGGCCCTGATTGCTGGTCGCCACCCATGGGTTGCCGGATTCGTCGGTCTCCCACTGGTAGCCGCCATCCCAAGGCGGGTTGATGGCCACGCGAGGGCGGCCGGTGAAAGCAGCCAGCACAGAATAGGCGGTCCCCGGAATCGCGTCGGCCGGGAGTTGCGCGAACCAGGCACTGCCGTCCCAGGTGACGGGGAGGTCGGCACCGTCAAACCGCAGCCACTCCAAGTGCATTGGGGGCTGGAGATCTATCTGCAGCCGCCGTCCTGGTGCTACTGCCCGGAAGTGGATCTCGTTGGTCCCGGCTAAGCTACTGTCCTCAGGAGACACGTAAACGGCCAGATCGTAGTACGTGACGTCCCACCAGGCGCGCGCCGCCCCGTCTGAACCTCGCAGGGTGTCTGCCCGCGTGTACGGTTGAGCCGCAGCGGAGAAAACCGATAACAGGGACAGGGCAACCACTGGGATGGAGACAAGGACAGTTCGCGAAGACGGCATTATTTGGAGACCTGGGGTGTTTTGAGAAGTGAAAGGCCGTATTCGAATTGTGGCCCGGTGTTTGCTAATCACAGCATTGTGAAACGAGCAGTCTCATATAAAGAAGAACCTACTGTAACCGAGCGCCGGAGTGCACTTGGCCGGGCCTTCTATGAACTTCGCCGCGCCGAGCGTGACGAAGCCCATCGCAAGGAACGCCCAATCGTGTCTGGTCCCAAGGCCATAGTGGACCGCAGACGTTAGGCCGCGGACTCGCGACTGACGCATCGGCGAAGACATTCACGGATTTCCACTTGCCTTTTGGCCGTGGGGTTCGTCCCTTCGCTCCCCATGCGCCTGGTCATTCTGATACTTCTACTGAGCCTTCAGGCAGACGCCTTTGGGCAACAGCGAGCCTTTAGAGAGCGCCGCTCCGTCCTGAATACGGAGGCCTCTGTACTCGTCTACGCTGCCTCCCGGGATGAGGCACAGCCTTTTCTGGACGCAGCCTTCGCAGAAATGCAGCGCGTCGAGTCTGTGTTGATTGGAAGCGAACTGTTTGGCGAAGGAGAACTGCCCTACTCCTCGGACTTGGGTGAGGAAATGGCGCGGCTACTGAACCGAGCGTTCGGTTGGGCTAGCCTATCGGCCGGCGCCTATGATCCGACTGCAGGCGTCCTCAACGAACTATGGGGACACGCTGACTCCCCTCCCTCAGACTCCCTCTTACAGGCGGCCCGACGCCAAGCCGGGTGGAGGAACGTGAGCCTGGATATTCTGACGTCCGAGATTCGCTTCCAACAAGCGGGTATGCGCCTAGACGGCACTGCACTCGGGCAAGGGTTCGCCCTGGACGCCGCCGCTCGGGTGCTTTCGGAGGCGGGCTCTGGGCCTGCCTTGTTGTCGATAGGAGGCCACACCTACCGAGCGCTGGATCCTCCCCCGGGCCAGACGGGGTGGCTCATCAATGTGAATGACCCTTCTGCAGAGGGGACCCTCAGCTCCGCGGTGCGGCTTTCCAATGCGGCGCTGTCAACGTTTCCTGGCCGCGGTGCCAGTTCGGAGGCTGGCCTGTTCAGCTTTCCGGACCCCAGAACAGGGCGGCCCGCCGTGGTCAGCACTCAGGCCACCATCGTAGCGGGAGACGCCACCGATGCCGCCATTCTGGCGGCGATGGTATTCGTTCTCGGCCCGGACGCCTCAGAAGCGATCCTCGCCGAAGTGCCCGGAGTGAAGGCCTGGATCATCCATCCTGCGGCCGAAGCACCGGAAGTCCGCAGCATTCGCTGGACCGCGACGAATCAGAACCCCTGAAATCTCCGGATCTCGGGGAGGCCTACCGCTCAGCGGTCAGCCAAGAAAGTGTCTCTAGGCCCGTTGCGCGGTCAATGCCAACCGCCTCTAGGAGCAACTGCCCCGGAACATTTTCCACAGATATCATATCGATGCATATATCGCTTACCCAATTCCCATCGATCATGTCGGTCGTCAAGGTGTCGTCAAAATACCAGATCGTGATTCCGCAGGATGTGCGGGAGCAGTCCGGCTTGAGACCCGGCGATGAAGTGGATGTCATGTTCCTGGGAGGTGTACTTCATGTGGTAAAGGTCCCGACGATCAGGGAAGCCCAAGAGCTGCTGAAGGGCGTTTCGCTGGACTTCGTTCGTGACAAGACAGGGCGAGAGCTATGAACGTACTCGACTCTTCTGGCTGGATCGAAGTCTTTCAGTCGGGTGTCAATACTGATTTCTTCGAGGAAGTCCTCCAGGATGAGCCGTCGTTGCTGGTCCCCTCTCTCTGCATTACCGAAGTCTACCGTGTTGTCCGTCGTCGGGTCGGCGTCCGGACGGCGCTGAGAGTGGTTTCGCTAATGCGACGACACCGCGTGGTAGACATATCCTCAGAGATCGCGCTGCTTGCGGGAGAACTGGGCTCGAGTCACTCCCTCGCACTGGCCGATTCCATCATCCTGGCCTGCACCCGCAGTCACGGTGCAACGCTCTGGACTCAGGACAAGGACTTCGACGGTCTACCCGACGTCCGCTACATCCCGGCAGCCCCCTAGCCTCAGGGAGTCGCCCAGGCCGGAACCACTCCCGGTTCGACCCCAAACACCCACATCACCAGGGTGTAGGCCACGGCGGTGATCAGAACAATGAACCCGAGATTGAGCCACAGCCCAGCCTTGGCCATCTCGGGAATCGTTATCCGCTCGCTGCCGAATACGATGGCGTTTGGCGGCGTGGCCACAGGGAGCATGAAGGCACAACTCGCTGACAGCACCGCTGGGATGGCGAGCATCATCGGGTTCTGACCGATGCCAATCGCCATCGCGGCGATGACCGGGAGCATGGTCGCAGTCGTGGCGGCGTTGCTAGTCAGCTCTGTCAGTAGCACGACGAGGGTTACCAGGACCAGCAGGATAATGACGACCGGAAATCCGGCCAGCGCGCCCATCGACTCCCCAATCCAGGTGGACAAGCCTGTTCGCGTGAAGGCGCCAGCCAAGCTCAGACCTCCTCCGAATAGAAGCAGCGTTCCCCACGGCACGCGGCGCGCCGTGGGCCAGTCCATCAGGAATTCGCCCTTTCCAAAGTCAGCTGGAATCAGGAAAAGCGCCACACCCGCGGCCATCGCGATCCCCGCGTCTGACAGGCTGGGAAGCAGCGGTAAGAGCAGCGGACGGGTTACCCAGAGAACAGCCGTCAAGACAAACACAGCCCCCACAAGCTTCTCCTGCCGAGAGACCGGCCCCATGGCGGCCAAGTCCCGCTCAACGGCGCTGGCGGCCCCTTCCAGCGCACCACCACTTTGTGGGAACGTGAGTCGGGTCAGAACCAGATAGGCCAAGGGCAGCCCCACCGCGACAATCGGAATACCCACGCCAAGCCAGTTGACGAAAGAGAGGGTGATGCCGTACTCGCTTGCCATAAACCCGGCCAACAGGGCATTCGGTGGCGTCCCGACCAGCGTGGCCATCCCCCCGATATTGCAACCGTAGGCCAGACCCAGCAGGAGGGCTACAGCAAAATTGCCACGATCTCCGGCCTTGGTAGCTACCTCAACCACCGACAACGCCACTGGCAGCATCATGAGCGCTGTGGCCGTATTGCTGACCCACATGCTGATGAGGGCAGCGGCCAGCATGAAACCGCCTACCAGTGCGGCCGGGCTCGTCCCGACCCGCGTGATGATGTTGAGCGCGATTCGGCGATGCAGGCTCCAGCGTTCCATTGCTAGTGCAATCAGGAAGCCGCCCAGAAACAGGAAGATGATCGGATCTGCAAACGGGGACGCCGTATCTCTGATCGATCCGGCACCGACCAAAGGAAAGAGCGCAAGCGGAATCAGCGCCGTCGCTGGAATCGGGATGGCCTCGGTCATCCACCACGCCGCCATCAGCGCTGCGGCTCCGGCTGTCGCCCAGGCCGCGGGATCCAGGCCCTGCGGCGGTGGCAGAACGAGGGTTGCTAGCAGCAGAAGGGGGCCCAAGAAAAATCCCCACCGTTGCCGGCTACCCCACCCTATTTCGGTGTCTGATCCCATGGTCAGTCGGCCTCGGAGCTCGCCTCAATATTCAGTGCCGGCCCAACACCCTCCGGCTCTCGAATGGACCGGATGAGATCCTGTACTCCCTGATCGGGCGCGGCAAAGAACGGCGTCAGACCTAGCGTCACGGCGAAGTTCACCACCATCCCGACCGCACCGATCCCCTGAGGACCAATCCCGAATGCCCAGGATGACATACCTCCGTAAACGCTCCCCAGAATGTAGGCCGCCGTAAAGGTGATGCCCGCAATCATCCCGGCTACCGCTGGAACGGTCCCCACCCTCAGAGAGAAGATGCCAAGCACAATGGCCGGGAAGAAACTGGATGCAGCCAGGCCGAACGCAAAGGCCACCACCTGACTCACGAATCCGGGCGGGTAGATCCCCAGAATGCCCGCGATGATCACGGCTACTCCAATGACGCCGCGCCCAACCAGAAGCCGCTTTTCTTCGGTGGCCTTCGGATTGATCATCCGATAGTAAAGATCGTGGGCTACGCTAGACGAAATCACCAGCAGCAAGCCACTCGCCGTAGATAGAGCTGCCGCCAGACCCCCAGCCGCAACGAAGGCGATGATCCACCTCGCCAGACCTGCCATTTCGGGGGTTGCCAGGACAATGATATCCCGGTCAGGTCCTTCAAGACCCGCTTGTCGGAGTACAACCCGGCCATCCGAGCCGGTTCGGTTGGACAGCCAGAGCGCGTGATCCTCTTTGATCTTACCGATGGCGGACGTCGACATTGGGCCGCTCCGGAAAATCTCGTTCCGCTCGTCGCCGGTATAGGAGAGCCGGCCGTCGCCGTCGTCCAGCCAGAGGATCAGACCCGTCTTCTCCCAGGTACTGAACCAAGCAGGTAGCTCCTGCTCGGTCTTTCCGTGCAGCCCGTCAAGCATGGTGTACCGGGCGAAGCCGCCAATGGCGGGCGCCGTCAGATAGAGCATCGAGATGAAGAGCAAGGCCCAGAAGGCACTCCAGCGCGCCGCGGCCACGCTCTTGACGGTGTAGAACCGCACGATCACGTGAGGAAGCCCGGCCGTCCCGGCCATCAGAGCCAGCGTCACGCAGAACACGTTGAGCTTATTCCATGACCCAACGAAAGGCTCGGTGTAACTGGAGAACCCGAGATCCGCGTGGATCTGATTCAGTTTTTCGAGCAGGGCTGTGGTTTCGCCGATCAATGTGCTGCCCAGCCCAATCTGAGGAATCGCGGTGCCCGTCAGGTCTAGGCTGATGGCAATCGCCGGCGTCAGAAATGCGGTGATGAGCACCCAATACTGCGCCACCTGGGTCCAGGTGATCCCCTTCATGCCGCCCAAGGTGGCATAGACGAAGACGATTCCAACGCCGACATAGACGCCAACTGAGACATCGACCT
>JBLFXH010000014.1:0-25463 GCA_047611125.1 Rhodothermales bacterium | reverse complement strand
CGACGTTCTATGTTCGCGGCCGAGAAAGCCCTTTACCCCACATTGACCCTACTGACTCCGATGGCTCATACCCTGCCTGATCTTCCGTACGCCCAAGACGCACTTGAACCCAACATCGACGCTCGCACGATGGGGATTCACCACGGCAAGCATCACCAGGGCTACGTCAACAAACTGAACGCAGCTCTGGAAGGCAACCCTGCTCTGGCGGCCAAATCCGTTGAAGCCCTTCTACGCGACATGGACGCCGTGCCCGCCGAGATCCGCGGCGGTGTCCGCAACAATGGTGGTGGCCACGCCAACCACTCCCTCTTCTGGAGCGTGATGTCGCCCGCCGGTGGCGGCGCGCCTGAAGGCGCATTGGCCGCGGCCATCACCGACACCTTTGGCTCACTAGACGCCTTCAAGGCTGCCTTCTCTGCTGCGGCAGGAACGCGCTTCGGCAGCGGTTGGGCCTGGCTGGTGGTCAAGGCGGATGGCGCACTTGCTGTCTATTCCACGGCCAATCAGGACAGCCCCTACATGGACGGCGACACCCCGCTTCTTGGGCTCGACGTCTGGGAGCATGCCTACTACCTGAACTACCAGAACCGCCGTCCCGACTACGTTGCCGCCTTCTGGAACGTGGTCAACTGGACGGCCGTGGCATCCAACTTCGACGCTGCCAAGTAGCCACTTGAATCACCCGTTCCGGGCCTGATCCAACACTCCCCTAGACGAGGGCGATCGGTGCTGCCGGTCGCCCTCGACTTTTATGGTCCTTCCTGCACACATTCGTTTCAAGGAAACCATCCATACACCGGAGTTGGTTGCACACGCCGTCTCGGTCCTGACGACGGCAGAGTCAGAGCGCCGAGCGACCTTTCGAAGTGTAGCGAGACAGGACTCCTTCGCCTTGGGACGACTTGCGGCCCGCAGCCTGTTGGCGGAACCCCTGGAGTGCCCGCCGCCGGAGGTCCCCTTGGAGGTCCTACCAGATGGGTCTATCCGCGTCCCAGGAACACCCTGGCAACTGTCGATATCGCATAGCGGGCCCTACGCAGCGGCAGCCATCGCCACCTCAGAAATCGGCCTAGATCTGGAACGCATTCGTCGTCGTCCTGAATCCCTGTTCCGTTTCATCCTCCACCCCGAGGAAATGACGCTACTCGATCGGGTTGACCTGCCAACCGAGCATCAGATCGTGCTGTTCTGGGCGTTGAAGGAGTCGGTACTGAAGGCCAAGAGAACAGGCCTCAGGCTCTCACCGAAAACGCTTCGCCTGACGGTGGATCTAGACGCTGGAACGGCACGCATAGTGGGCCAGTCATCCTGGGAGTCGCGGTTTGAGCTGAGGGATGATCATATTCTGGCCGTCAGCTGGCCTACCGCCGAGTCCGCCGAGTACTGACTCGGACCTACCAGGAGTGACCTGAGCGCAGCGCCCAACGGAAGAACCCGATTATGCGCCATGCAGCCTCCATCTGTCGGTAGCCCAGATTCTCGACGATCGCATACGCGCAGATCAGCGCGACATCGCGGAGCCGGGGGAAAACTCGGAGCGCGATTTCCTCCAGCAGGACCGATGCCACCGAAAGGAGCGTGCCCAGACCGAGTGAAAGCACCAGGAATGCCACCACGGCCTCGTCAGAGATCCAGCCTTGACTCCACGCGACAATCGTGATGACGTATCCCAGCGTCTCCAAGATGGCACTGAGCCACTCGAAGACAATCAGTGACGGGAATGACAGCCAGCCGAGCACCCCATGCCGGAATACAACGTCCTTGTGGGTGGCCACGACCTCGGACAGGCCTTGATGCCAGCGGATGCGCTGCTGCTGCAATTCATGGCGCGTCTCCGGGACCTCGGTCCACGCCAACGGCTCAGGAACGAAACCTATGCGGTAGGGCTTGTCGCGGCCCCGGGCCCACTTGTGAAGCTTCATGGTCAGGTCCATGTCCTCCCCGATGGCGGCCAGACTATACCCCCCTACAGCTACGACGGCAGAGCGGTCGAAAAGTCCGAAGGCCCCGGATATGATTGACAGGGCGTTGAAGGGGACCCATCCCATCCGGCCCAGCAGAAACGCCCGGATGTACTCCAGCGTCTGGATTCTGGCCCAGAAATTTTTGGGTACGCGGGCCTCCGAGACAAAGCCCTCATCATCCAGCACACAGCCGTTCAACGGCAGAATGGTGCCCCCCACGGCAATGGTGCCCGGGTGTCGCACGCACTCGTCCACCGCCTGTCGAATTGTGGTCCGTTCGAGCAGCGTGTCGGCATCAATAATGCAAATGAGGTCATGCCGGGCATAGTTGATTCCGGCATTGAGAGCATCGGCCTTGCTTCCCCCGTTCTCCTTGTCAACCACCACGATGTCGTGCTCGGTCTGGCTGCGAAAGATGCCGCGGGTCGGTGCGCAGTCCAGGCTACTGCGAGCCGGAAGAACGGCCGGCACCAGATTCAGACCGTCCGTAAGCACTTCCAGGGTGCCGTCCTTCGAGCCGTCGTTGACAATCACGATCTGAAGTGCCGGGTATTCCTGAAGGAGCATGCTCCCTAATGACTGGAGGATCATCGACTCCTCATTGTAGGCAGGCATGATGATGGAGACAGACGGTGCGTATCGACTCGCCACCGATGGCAATGGGCGTAGGCCTTTGCGGGGCAGCCTCGCCAGAATCTCGATGAACGCCACCATCACTAGAGTGAAGTAGGACAACTGCATCAGTCCGAAGTACCCAAGGAAGAACCACTCGATGGCCGTTGCGATCTCGCTATAGTTCACGACGGCGCCCCCGGCTCGCTGAGGAGGGCTTCCTCAACCAGACGAATGTGGCCCTCGTCCTGCACGGCGTACAGCAATTTCGCCTTTTCGGCAACGGGTTTATCCTGGGACAACTTGTAGCGAAGCAACTGCGTGGCCCCGGCGTGATGAATGCGTTCCAGCGTAGATATGACGCGGGCGACGCAGGCATCGGGTTGGAAGCCTATCTGGGAGACCAAAACTGATCGAGTCGCCTCGTCCATTTCGAGGATCAGCTTGGAGACAGCGTGCTCCGGCCACTCGGGATGCGAGCACAGAACGCTATCGATGCGCTCGGCGATCGACCGCTCATCTATCCGAATCAGGGCCTCGAAGGCCGCCAAGGCCAGTAGTGAATCGGGACCTTCCAGGACTAGAGTCAGACGGTCTACCACCTCTTTTCGCCCCATGAGGCCAAGCGCCTGGATGCCAGAGATCCGTTCGTCCCAGGTTCGACCCCGGAAGGCGAGTGCAAGCGCGGCGTGCGTAAGCTCGGTGGCATAAGCGATGTCTCGCAGTCTGGCCACCCGCTCGGTCTGCCCGGTCGCCCCCGCATGGCGCAGCACCATGGCCTGCTCAACCGCCAAATTCCACCCCCTCACGAGGTGGTGAACTTCGTCAGGGTGCAGCGACAGAATCCGGGCGGTCACCGGAGGTTTTTCGGACGCGAGATAGTCCTGCCAGGCGTCCACGAAGTTCGCCCGCGTCAACCGTCGAAACCGACCATAGACGCGGGCTCCGGCCATGAGGGCGACCAGATATAAGACCATTGCCCCTGTGCCTATGGCCGCGGCAATAGCAAGTCGGAGTTCGAGTGGCGAAGTCACTCCTGCCCGTCCCCGGTTGCCGTTCGTACCTGTAATCCGATCGTTCCACGCCCGCCGAGCTGCTGGTCGTAGGTCCAGCCTACGTTGGGTGCCAACCTGAAGCGGCCGATCCTCTGGTTGGCGCTGAGGCCGGCGTAATAGCCCAGACTTACAAGCAGGGCGCCCGGAAGCTCAATCACTTCCCTCCCGGCTCCGGTGCGAAACTCGACGTAGTTTCGGCCTTCACGGTAGGTCCGGAACGATGCCGTTGCTGCGATACTGAGGGGGGCTTCGCCGGCCTTGGCCCCCAACACCTGGAGTCGGACATAACGATTGCCCGCGTACCGGGTTAATGAGGGGGCCACTATAGTCGCGGTTGTCCCGGGATACCTCATCTGTCTAACCTGAAGCGACGCCTCGAGTCTTTTCCCGATAGCGCGAAATGCCTCGGCCAACACGTCGGATCGGGGATGACGATCGGCGTTGGGTGTCAGGACGATCCGGACATTTGCGTACATCCCCTTGCCGAACCTTTGGTAGACGTCGGCCAGTAATCGGGTCTCCGCGCCCCCGCACCGGGACGATCGGGAGGCTTCAAAGTATACGTCGGAACGCTCTCCATCCAGGCCAATGCCGGCACCGCTCTGGGTCCAGGCACCGGTATCGCAGTCGAAGGTCGTCGCCTGACTTCCACTTTGGACATAGACGTCCTGAGCAGATGACTGGGTCACCGAGCAACCCAAGAGTAGAAGCAAACTCCAGCGTAGTCGCATCGCTCAGCTCGACCAGGGTGGCACGACCCCGTTGAAGCGGGCATAGGACACCGCCTGACCCACATGCTCATTCATGTGGGCGACCAGCTGGGTGAGCACGGCCCAGGCAGGAACGTCACGGCCATACAGGTTGCTTACCGCGCTGAGTGACTCGGCGCTCAATGCCGGGACGTATCTCCGAACATGTTCGGCGGATGCCAAAAGTAGCGTCCTGACCACCTCCTTGTCCGTCTCCGACTCCATGGTCGCGAGGTCGATTCCGTCTGGAACGGGAATGCCCAGGTTGTCCTCCAGGTACATATAGTTGTACCGCGCTATGTGGGCGTAGACCTGGGCAACCGTCATCAGGCCTTCCTGCGGAGCCCAGGCGTAGAGATCCGCCGGCATGGCCTCGGACAGCTGCACCATCTTCTGAATGGAGCTGTCGAAATGCCGGAAGAGCTCGTCCCGCACCCCTTCTTGCGCCTGGACAACCGACGTCGTGAACAAGGCGGCAAGCAGAAAGGTTGAGAGTCGTTTCATCGCTTCGGCGTTTGGGTTTTCCGGAAAGTAAGATCAGCGCGTAGTTTCAGCAGCACCTGCCAGTAATCAACCCATGAATGACCCTACCGCCCTCGACGCGCAGCGCCTGCTGGTGCGCGAGATCAGCACACTAGTTGCCGAGATCAACGCCCTCCCGGATGACGAAATGCTTTGGGCGTGTCCGAAGGGCATTGCTAATCCGATCGGAACGCTCGGACTGCACCTCGCGGGCAATCTACGGCATTTCATCGGGATCGAGTTCGGGGACACCGGCTATGTGCGAGATAGGACGCGTGAGTTTGAGTCCCGAGGGCCGACGCGTCAGGACGTGATCGATGAACTTGCCGACACGGTCAAAGACATCGAACTCGTGATACCGCAAATCACGGTCAGACAGCTGTCCGATCCCGTGATGGTTGGCGGCGTCGAGATGCCCGGCCGCCGTTTCCTGCTTCATCTCTGCTCTCACGCGGCACTTCACGTCGGGCAGGCCGGATACCTTCGGCGCATACTGACCGGCAACAACGAGTCCGTGGGTGTTTCTTCCATCAAACGCCTGGAGAGCTGATTCCCACATGGACCGACGTCCCTTTCTGCGTCCGGGAACGACCGCGGATCTGGCCATTGTGACGGCATGGGTCACCTCTGCGGAAGAGACCGATATCTGGTCAGGCGGACCCGTGACTTTTCCCATCGTCCTGGAGGACTGCCTGGTAGCCATTGGCTGGGACCAGATGCTCAACAGGACCCTGATGGTGGAGGACGCCGTGGCCGGATTCGGCCAAATAGTGGACAAGCCCGATGACAGGAGTCACCTGGCACGCATCATTGTCGACCCTTCGGCTCGAGGGCGGGGTCTGGGTCGCCGGCTGATGGAGTCTCTCCTGAACGAGGCGCGAGACTCCGGAGCCCGCTGCATGTCGCTCAACGTGCATCCAGCGAATCAGAGGGCCATCGGCCTTTACGCGTCGCTGGGCTTCGTGCCCGCGAACAACCCCGGACTGCCCCGGAGCGGGCGTTTCACCTACATGGAGTGTCCGGCTTGACCCGAGCGCGACGACCGCTCGAGCTCAGTCGTCAGTGACAAGCGGGTCCTCTCGGACTTCCAGCGTCCGGGTCTGCACCTGGCCGTCCACAATCAGCCGAACGGTGTACGTTCCGGGCCCGGCCACAGGGAGTTCGTACTCCGCTCCTAGACTCGTTTCGAAGAACCCTGACCGCAGGATCTGGACTGATGCCAACTGGTCCCGAGGATTAGTCGCAGCCAGGAACTGGTCGCGCGCCCGCTCCACTTGCGGCACGGGGAACTGAGCCAGCACCTGCTCGAATGCGAGCTCCACTTCGGCTACCTGATCGGCCGTCAGCTCAACCGGATCGAACTGCAGATTCCAGCGATACCGATGGATTCCGGTGCCCGGTTCAACTTCCGCACGGTGACGGCTACTTCCAGTGGCATCCGTGATCTCAATGGCGGCTTTCGCCACTTCGCCCCCAATGTAATAGGACACGAAGGCGGTATTCCGAAACTCGGCCCGCGGCAGAGTGGAGCTATTCTCGATTGAAGGCGGATTCTCTCCTGCCCACCAGAAATGGCCCCGCTGTCCGCCCCGGCTGACATTCTCCCACACGGTGGCCCTGCGCTGGCTGAACAAGTGGGCCTTGCGCTCCCGCACCTCTGGAGTCAGTTGTTGGAGCGGTGAGATGTCGTCCAGTACCCAGATGGATCGACCGTGCGTCCCGGCGATCAGATCGTTGTCTCTCGGATGAATGACCAGATCCATCGTGGAGACCGTCGGCATCTCCCCCATGAGGCGATGCCACGACTCTCCCCTGTCCAGGGATGCGAACACGGCGAACTCGGTCCCGGCAAACAGCAGATCCGGGTTCTTGAGGTCCTCCCGGACCACGCGGACCACTTGACCTTCGGGTATTCCCGCGCCCAGAGTCTTCCAGGTCCGGCCAAAGTCATCCGTCGAAAACACCCACGGTTCAAACCGATCACTCCGATGCCCATCGAACGAGACGTAGGCGGTTCCGACCTGATGGTGCGAGGCCTCCACCCGGCTCACCCAAATTCCATCCGGGACGCTGGGAATTGCCGGCCGAACGTTAGTCCAGGTCTGCCCACTATCCCGCGTGACCTGAACATTGCCGTCGTCCGTTCCTGCCCAGATCACTCCCGGATCCAACGGCGAGAGCGATAGGGTGTAGATGGCCCCGTTGGTTTCGGCCCCTGAGTTGTCAGGCGTCAGTCCGCCACTCTGCCCGCGCGCCGTCTTTTCGGGGTGGTTTGTCGAAAGATCAGGACTCACGATGGTCCACGCCTCTCCCCGATCCTGGCTGACAAATAAGTGGTTGCTACCGTGGTAAAGCACGTCGGGACTGTGCGGTGACATGACCAGCGGAGAGGTCCAGTTCCACCGAAACGCCTGACCACCCGCCCGTATATCTTCTGGAATGACAGCGGTGTAGTTCGTGATGTTGGCCGGGACCGGACGCATCCCCTCAATGCGATGCGTCATCGGGTCGTAGCGAAAACTCCGGCCGTTCTCCATCTGCGTGTAGATGCGCCGCCAGTCGCGGGGATCAACCTGAATGTGCTGGCCATCGCCCCAGTGCAATTTCCAGTTGGCGTCGTTCAGGATACCGCGCGCGTCCCGGCTGAAACTCGCCACCGCGTAGGAACCGTTGTCCTGATGGCCGCCGTAGACGTAGTAGGGATCCCGCATATCCACACCAATCCGGTAGTACTGACCGATTGGAAGGTTGTCGAAGAGCCTGAATGCCGCCCCGTCGTCGTGGGTCAGCGATGCGCCCTTGTCCGCTCCGAGGTAATACCGGTCCGCGTTGGATGGGTCCAGCCAGAGGGCGTGAAAATCGCCGTGTACCTCTTGGTCCTCGCTACCGTTACGCAGCGTCCGCCCCCCATCGTCCGAGACCATGAAGCGGGTGGTGAGCAGGTAGACGCGCTGGTCATCCAGTGGGTTGATGCGCACCTGGCTGTAGTAGAAGGGACGGTTGTTGTACAGGTTGACGTAGGCCCAACTATCTCCACTGTCGCCGGATCGGTAGAGTCCGGTCCCGGGCTTGGTCAGGTCGTTGGTGCGCTCGGCTTCGACCAAGGCCATGAGTACGTCCGGATTACTGCGGGCGATGGCCAGTCCGATGCGGCCAGTGTCCCCCGCGGGCAGGCCGTCTGTCAGTTCTACCCAACTAGCGCCACCATCGGTAGACTTGAAGATGCCTCCATTAGAACCACCACTGGTGAACGTCCAAGGCTGGCGAAGCCTCTCGTAGAAGGCAGCGAAGAGGATGTCCGGATTCTCGGGGTGACGAACCAGATCCGTGCAACCACTCCGCGCCGTGGCGGGGAGCCCCGTCTGGCGTTTCGCCCAAGTCTGGCCTCCATCGAGAGTCTCGAAAATTCCGCGCTCACCTGATTCGCCCCACAGATGGCCTATGGCACAGACTATCGCCTGATCGGGGTCCGCTGGATGGGTCACGATGCGCGCAATTTGATGGGTGTCCTTCAGACCGACGTGATCGAAATGATCGCCCCCATCGGTACTCCTGTAGACCCCATCGCCCCACGAAACACTGTTTCGATTATTGGCCTCTCCCGTCCCGACCCAAACGACATCGGGATCGGGCTGGAAGATGGCGATGTCTCCTATCGACGCAGAGCCGTATTCGTCGAAGATGGGTTGCCAGGTGGTCCCGGCATTGACCGATTTCCACACACCGCCTGAGGCCGAGGCCAGAAACACACGCGCGAAGTCAGCATCGACTGCTTCGATATCCACGACCCGTCCGCCCATGTTCGCCGGCCCAATGTTGCGCCAGGAAAAGGCGTCGAACAGGGCTTGGTCGGTTGGCTGGGCCTGGGCGGCAGGCTGGGCCAGTGCCGATAAGAAAACCAGAACACAGAGAGGGAGAAACCGCATGTTGTACAGACCGGCAGGTGGGCCTCGAGGGCGAAGTGCGAACTGTTATTCTAAGCAATCCCAACTGCCCCGACTATCTGGCGACGCAGCGGGTACCGTGTGTTGCCTACCAGTCACGACTATTGATCGGCTGATGAGATTCGCTAACTTGCCCCGGCGGGGAAAAAGAAGAAAGCGTAAGGGGCTTCAGCAGGTTTTTGTCGGCAGAAGTCCCGGGAGGACAATCCGCCTCACTCGTTCCTCCGCCAGATGGTCTCGGCCTATAATGCATTCCACCATTCGGAGACCCACTTGAGACTTGGACTGACCCTGCTCGCAGTGACCACCCTTGCCGCTGCTTGGCCGGCCAATGCCCAACAGCGCAGCTTCGTAACGGGCGGCAGAGCTGCGATGGGAATGCCAGCCGACCTCACCGCCTCTGTCACCTTTGCCGACGTCGATGGAGACGGGGACCAGGACGTGTTGTACGGAAACGGCCGGCACTGGCCGCAAAGCAACGAGGTGTACCTCAACAACGGACGCGGCCAGTTCACCGTTGGATATCCGCTCGGCCCCGAGAAGGCGACCACGTATGCGACACCGGCTGGGGATCTTGACGGCGACGGAGATCTCGACGTGGTCGTCGGAAATGACCAGGCTGAGAACTGGGTGTATCTGAATAACGGCCGGGGACGATTTCACCTGGCCTGGCCGGTCGGGCCTGAAATCGAACCAGCCCGGAGCGCCCAGCTTTTCGACCTGAACGGAGATGGCGCGCTGGACGCCTTGTTCACCAATCGAGGTGCCGCAAATGGATTCTATCTCAACATCGGCGGGGGACATTTTGGCCCCAAGGTGGAGTTTGGTGACCCGGACGGATCGACGATTGCCGTAGCCGTCGGGGACGTCGACCAGGACGGAGACAATGATCTTGTGTTGGCCAACCGGGATGGACAGGCCAACCAAATTCTGATCAACGACGGCACCTTGGAGTTCTCGGCGTCTAGGACCTTCGGCACCGGCTCGGACGAAACCCGCTCGGTCCAACTGGCTGACTTTAACGGCGATGGGCTTCTGGACATTGCGGCCATCAATATCGGCGAGCCGAACGCAGTGCACCTCGGTCTCGGCGGTGGTCAATTTGGGCCCGGGACCACCTTCGGCTCAGACGAGAACTCCTACGCCGCAGCCGTATCGGACTTAGACGGAGACGGAGACCTTGACCTGATCGTGGCCAACGTCGGTAGCCCGAACCAAGTGTGGTTCAACGACGGCAAGGCCGTGATATGGACACGACTCGTTCTGGGAGACGGCGCCGAGTCTACCTACGGGGTTGCTGCCGCAGACCTCAACGGAGACGGTTTCCCAGACATTGGATTCGCGAACTCTGCCGCTCTGAATCCAATCTATATGAACACCACTACTCCCCGGCGCTGACAGCGGACGCTTCGGCACACTCGATCTAACAACGGGAGCCTTCAGCGAAATCGGGAAGTTTGGCTCCGGTAGTGGCGTCTTGGGAGATCAGCACTTCGGTGATATCGATGGACTCGCCTTTGAGCCCTACTCGGGCCTGCTCTTCGCTTCAGTACGACGGATTGAGGAAGACCTGTTGATCCAGGTGGACCCGACCACGGGTAAGGCGGTCGCGAATGCGTTCGGCCCAGGTAAGACCTACATCCCGCTTCAGCCTTACGTCTCGGGCCCCGTCTCGCTGGGCGACATCGACGATATTGCCATCGACCTAAGGACGGCCGAATGTTCGGCATCGTCAACGAGGACGGGACCATGAGCCGCCTGGTCGCCATCGACAAGACCACCGGCGCATTCACCGATCTGACTGATCTGGATGTCGAGAACGTCGAGGGCCTCGGTTTCTCCGCAGACGGGACGCTGCTTGGCGTTCGCGGAGACACGGACAGAAAGGTTGTTGTGATAAACCAGACTACTGGCGTCACGACGGTCCGTGCGGTCCTGGGCACCAATGGCGGCTCCGACTACGAGTCCATCGCTTGCCTTACGGACTCCATCAACAAGATTGCAGCTACCGTCTTCAAGGATGTGGACTACAGCGGGGTTTTTGACAACGAAGACATCGGATCCCAGGGCGCAAGGCTCAGCCTTTTCCGCGACGTCAACGGTGACGGACACTTGGACGGCGGCGACCTCCAGGTGGGCGAAGAACTCTCCGGACCGGCCGGCTATTATGTCTTCGATATCTCGGCGAAGGGACATTTCCTGGTGAGCGTCGATATCGCCACGCTACCCGACTATTCTGTTCTGACCACGACCGACCTCCACACCGCCAGTGTCTTCGGCTTCGGCGGGGTTGACAACTACAATGGCTTCAATGGTCCTTCCGCCGATGTGCTGACCAAACTCCCGGCAACCGGTGGTGAGATCATCATTGGCGCTATGGGAACTGTCCACTTGGAAGCAATCATGTACCAGCCCTCTACCAAGACTCTGTTTGCGGCAGACTCCGGCCGGTTGGATTCGGCCTGGAGTCCGCTTACCCGAACCCGTTCAATCCAGGCACCACCATCCCCTTCGCTCTTCCGGAGGCGTCGCCTGTTCACCTGCCGGTTTATGATCTTCTGGGACGGCAGGTATCGGTGCTTGTGGACGGAATGATGGCGGCTGGCAATCACGAAGTATCCTTCGAGGCAGGTCGTGTGCCGAGCGGCACCTACCTGGTCAGAATGCGAGCGGGCGGCCAGGTCCAATCCATGACCGTCACGCTTCTCAAGTAACCCCTCCAATCCCTGCACCCCTCAAGGAAGTAACCATCTGGCCGGTCCACGGCTCGTGACCCCTCACCGGGCCTGACAAAACGAATCTCCAGAAGGCTGCGGCCACTCGTCGAAAGACGGGTGGCCGTTTTGCTTAAGTCCTGCCGTCAGAGGCCGATAAGAGGGGTTATGTACGTCGCCCCAAGAAAAATTTTCCCCTGTCATCCGCTTTCGTAGCGGCCTGGCGCCATCTCTGACCCGGCCTATTTCACAATCGAAGGATACCCCCACTATCACCCTTCTAGCGCCTGAACGGCTCTTTTGGGGATTCCGAGGGTGGGCATCTCATCCCAGACACCTGAGTGTCCACCCCGTGGCACCCTTCTTGGACTTTGCCGCCCGCCGGAGAAATCCATCTCGTCAAGGTGGATGCTTCCGACACGTAGCGCCGCCTACATATACCTCTACTACTACCATGCAGATCACCACGACTTCCGTCGTCAACCGCCTGAATGCTCTTCGTCTGGCGGCCATCCTTTTGTCTTGTCTTGCCGTCTCCACGCCGGCCACGGCCCAGTCCCCCGTCAACCTCGGATCCTCCGGTAACTTCGCGATTCTAAGCAAGTCGGGAATCACCAACGTGCCTACGTCCTCGGTCTGGGGCGATGTGGGCACGAGTCCCATCACCGGCGCCGCTCTCCTGCTGACATGCGCGCAAGTGACGGGGAATGTGTTCACCGTCGACCCGGCCGGTCCACTCCCGTGCAGGCAGACTGAACCCGCCTTCCTGACGGGTGCGGTGCTAGACATGGAAGCCGCATACACCGACGCGGCGTTCCGACCCAGTCCGGACTTCGTCGAACTGGGCGCTGGTGAAATCGGTGGGCGCACCCTCTCCCCTGGCATCTATAAGTGGGGAACGGGCCTCTTGATCTCCACGGACGTCACGTTCTCCGGCGGCCCCAACGATGTCTGGATCCTCCAAGTCGCGGGCACCTTGACTCAAGCGAGCGCAAAGCGTGTCATACTTACGGGCGGTGCCCAGGCCAAGAACATCTTCTGGGCGGTCGCCGGCGTGGCGGCCATTGGAACCACCGCGCACTTTGAAGGCATTCTGCTGGCGAAGACAATGATCGCGGTCAAGACGGGCGCATCGGTGAACGGCAGGTTGATGGCGCAGACGGCGGTGACGCTGCAGATGAACACGATACACGCGCCCGGCATGTGTTCCATCGGTTCGCTCGACCCAGACTGTGTTGATCTGGAGCTGTTGAAGTTGGCTTCGTCCGACGAAGCGTCTCTTGGCGATGAGATCCAATTCTCGCTCGCGATTACCAATACATCTGCGCAGGATGCACATGGCGTAGGCCTGAGCGACGACATCCCGGCAGGACTCTCGTTCCTAAGCTCGCCTGACGGGATGAACGCAGGCCAACTGGTTACCTGGAGCGGCCTCACCATCCCGGCTGGCCAGACTGTTACCAAGACCTTCCTCGTCACCGCGACTCAGGCCGGGACATACCGGAACTGTTCGGAAATAGAGGCGATGGACGAGACGGATCCGGACTCCACCCCCGGGAATTTCAATGAGGATGCAGTCGAAGATGACGAGTCGTGTGCGACGGTAGCGATCCAAGGCATATCCGACGTGGAGATTCACGGCGTTGTCTGGGATGATGTCAACAAGGACGGTGTTCAGAATCAGGGCGAAGCCGGACTCGAAGGTATCCGGGTGGCCGTATACAGTCCTGGACCGGACGGTGACAGCGGCACACCGGGTGATAACGTCGATGAGACCGTCATCACAGACGAAAACGGATCATACTGGCTCACCAACCTTTCGCCAGGCGAGTATGTCGTGAACGTGGATGAATCAGGAGCACCGCAGGGATCGGTTGTTACGACGGACGACCCGGTCGAGATCTGGATCGGTGCTGGAAGCAATGTTGCCGTCAACTTTGGCATCATGCTGCCAGGTGGTGTTGTTCAGGGAACCATCTTCGCAGATGTCGACCAGAACGGCATTCAGAATGGTGGTGAGCTTGGACTGGCGTACGTCACATTGACGCTCTTCGATCTGGGCGCTGACGGGGTCCCTGGCACGTACGACGACGGACCGTCGCGTATCGTCACCACCGCCTCTGATGGATCCTACATCATCCAGGGACTTCCTGACAGCAACTACCTGCTGAGCGTGGATGACCCCAGCGGCTTCATTGCAACCTCGACGGAGCCCCGCCCGATCACGATTTCGGGTGGAACCACGGAAAACGTGGACATCGGGTTTGCGAACAACAAGAAGGCGCAGATCGGTGACCAGGTCTTCAAGGATCTGAACGGAAACGGCGTGCATGATCAGGGCGAGCCCGGCATCGGCGACGTAACCGTGACACTCTATGTGGATGCAAACGAGAACGGAGTCCTGGATTACTCTGAGGAGGCATCCGGAATCACGACCACGACAAACTACGCCGGGTTCTACAACTTCGCGGGTCTCATGCCTGGCTTCTACCTGGTGCAGTCCAGCACGCCTTCGCAGCACGTAGCCTCTTCGGGCGGCGATCCGCTTGCGTTCTATTTGGTCGGTGGCCAGGTGGTTACCGTAGCCGACTTCGGGTTCCTCCCGAATGGAGGCTCGATCTACGGCATCGTCTCTGGCATGGTATTCCAGGACCTCAACACGAACGGCGCCTTCGATAGTGGTGAGTCTGGCTTTAAAGACGTAACGGTCAAGCTCTTCAGCATGGGCCCAGACTACCTGTGTGGAACGCCCGATGACCAGTTCATCGCGGCCGAGACCACGGATGGCTATGGTAACTTCAGCTTCGATGGACTCTACGGAGGCACCTACTGTGTCCTGGTGGACGAGGCGGGACTTCCTGCCGATCCTTCGATAACCACGGTTGGTAATCCGGCCACGGTCTTCGTGCAGGCGGGTGACACCATCGTCGCCAAGTTTGGATACCATTTTGGAAGCAAGATTGACCTCGAACTCGACAAGTCGGCCGACAAGACGGCGGTCAGCGTCGGAGAAGTGGTCACCTTCACGCTGAAGGTCCGGAATGCGGCGGGGGCCCATACCTCTGCGACCAACGTCATCGTCAAGGACTACCTGCCAAGCGGACTCCAGTATGTCTCGTACTCTGCGACGCAGGGTCAGGGCCTGGTGTTTGACCCGACCCGCCTGACATGGACGGTTGAGTGGATTGGCGTCGGTCAGGAGGTACTCCTCTCCTTCCGGGCGAGGGTCACCAAGGCCGGAGAATTCCGCAACTGCGCGGAGGTCTGGGATGCCGATCAGCACGACAAGGACTCGACAACTGGCGATAAGCGCGGAACGGCATTCGACCGCAACGCGACCCGCGAGGACGACGAAGACTGCTTCCGTATCTGGACCGGTACCTCGGCCAAGATTGACCTCGAGCTCGACAAGGTGGTAGACAACGCCTACCCGGCTGCAGGCACGCCGGTCAAGTTCACGTTGAACCTGACGAACAAGGGCGATGTCCCTGCAACGGGCGTCATGCTGGTAGACTACCTGCCAGCCGGACTGACCTACGTCTGGGATACGGCCACGACCGGAACTGGCATCACATTCAGCCCAAGCAAGCTGACATGGACGATTGCCTCGATCGCGAAGGGCCAGACCATCACCGTCTCACTGAAGGCGATGGTGAACGTGGCCGGTGAGTGGACCAACTACGCCGAAGTTTGGGATGCCAACGAGGCTGACGACGATTCGCAGACTGGCGAGGATCGGGGAACGCAATTCGACCCATCCGCGCCGCGTGAGGACGATGAGGCCTCTGCTAGCGTGTGGGCCGGTCAGCGGCCGTCTACCGATGCGCTCTGCTACCTCGTGGCTGACAATGACAACACGGGCTGGGATTCCCGCGACGTGCTGTCCAAGTTGACAAGCCAGGGCCAGGTGGAGACCATAATCGGTCGTACGGGCACCAGACAGGTAGAATCTCTCGCGTTCAATCCCTGGACCAAAGTTCTTTATGCCGCGAACGCCAACTCGCTTGGCACGGTCAACACCCAGACGGGCGTTTACACCGACATCGGTGAGTTTGGAGAGGGCGAGGGCTATATGGCCAACGGCAATTACCGCACACGCGGCCTGCTCGACGTGGATGGTCTGGCGTTCGACGCTCTGAACGGCGATCTCTGGGGCAGCAGCAGGAAGACTGGCGAGCCAGACCTCCTGTTCAAGATCAATCCGGCGACGGGCGCGCACATTGAAAACGCGTTCGGCTCCGGGAAGGACTTCATCTCCATCCTGACAAATGATGGGCTGAACGACATCGACGACATCGCCATCGATCCGACCAACGGGACGCTTTACGCCATCAACAACGAGGATGGAACCCAGTCTCGCCTGGTTACGATCGACAAGCAGACAGGCTGGATCAGCGCGATCCTTCCTCTGCCGGTTGACAACGTCGAGGGACTCGACTTCTACAGCGACGGTACGCTTTATGCTACCGCCGGCGAGGGAAGTGAAGCCATCATCATCATCGACAAGGGTAACTGGACCACCCAGGTGGTCACTTCCATCGGAACCGGCGGCAATCGTGACTACGAGGCCATCGCCTGCCTGACGGCACCAACGAACTACCTGAAGGTCAACGTCTTCGAGGATCTCGACGACAACGGCCGCCAGGATATGATCGAGGTACCGCTGGTTGGCGTGGACGTCCAGTTGTACCGCGATGTGGACGGCGACGGATTCGTCGGAATCGGGGATCCGCTGGTGATGACAGGTCTCTCGGACAACAACGGTGAAGTTGAGTTCGTCACTGCGGCCAGCGGCAAATTCGTCTACCGCATGGCTGGCGGCTTCGTCCGCGGAATCGGTCTCCAGACTCCGACCAACCTCGAAGGCTTCGGCCAGACAGCCAGGTCGTATCTGGGCGTTGGAGCCTCTGTTTCCGTCGATGTGGACGAAGAAACGGAAGTCCCGACGGACTACCAGCTGCACAGCAACTACCCGAACCCGTTCAACCCGTCAACGACGATCGCCTTTGATCTGCCGCAGACGGAGAAGGTCACGCTGGCCGTGTTCGACGTTCTTGGTCGCCGCGTTGCGCTCCTCCTCAATGGGATCCAGCAGGCAGGCAAGCATCAGGTAGTGTTCGACGGTACCAGACTCGCCAGTGGCGCCTATCTGTACCGGATGTCCACCCCGACACGGACCGTCACCCGCACGATGCTGCTGGTCAAATAATTCTTCCTCACGTTTGGAAGGCGGCGAAGGCCGGTCGGGATTTCCCGGCCGGCCTTTTCCTTTGGTGCGCTCTGGCGGACGGGGAGGCCCAGATTGACGACATCACGATTCCCCGCGGCTTTCAGCGGACGACGGGAAATCCAGTCAAGGTCTCGGTAGGCGCAGGAGAGGATGTCACGGTCCGATATGCGCTTGGACCGGAGAAGGCCACTACGTGCGCGACTCCCGCGGGAGACCTTGACGGTGATGGTGATCTGGATGTGGTTGTCGGGGATGACCAGGCTGAAAACTGGGTGTGCCTGAATGATGGCCAGGGACGATTTCAGCTAGCGTGGTCCGTCGGGCCGGAGATCGAACCGGCTCGGAGTGCGCGGCTTTTTGATCTCAACCGGGACGGTCAGGCCAACCAGATCCTAATGAACGACGGTACGCTGGGCTTCTCTGAGACCAGAACCTTCGGCACGGGATCGGATGAAACACGAGCCGTCCACTTAGCCGACTTCAATTCGGAGGGCCTTCTCGACATCGCGGCCATTAACATCGGCGAACCAAACGCGGTGTACCTGGGCGATGGCGCCGGCAATTTCGAGGCGGGGACAGCCTTCGGCGGCGATCATGAGTCCTACGCAGCGGCTGTTTCAGACCTGGACGGCGATGGTGACCTCGACCTGATAGTCGCCAATGTCCGCGGCCCTAATGAGGTCTGGATCAATGATGGCACAGCCTTGGACTGGACCAGGTTGGTCGTAGGCGACGATGCCTCGTCTACATACGGAGTGGCCTTTGAACCCGGAGGGTCGGCTGGACATTTACACACGCCACGTTGACGTGAAACGATTCCTGATCGACTACTGACAGCGAGTCCGGGTGGACTGGCAGACCCGCTCCTGCTATACTGCAGCCTGACCAACCAGGGCACACATGGATCTAGGACTAGAAGGACAGGTGATCATGGTTGCGGCGTCCAGCCGCGGCCTGGGTTTTGGCACGGCTCAAGCTTTGTCTCGCGAAGGCGCTCGCGTCTCGATGGGCAGCCGGACTGCCGAGGACATTTCCTCAGCAGCCGAGCGGCTGACTAAAGAAACCGGCAACGAAACGGCCGGGTTCGTGCTGGATGCCTCCGACTCGGAAAGCATTCAAACGTGGGTCGACGCGACCCTGGGTAGGTTTGGCCGAATAGACGGCCTTGTGGTAAACGCCGGTGGGCCGCCAGCCGGCAAGTTTGACGCTTTTGACGACGAGGCCTGGACGGCGGCCTTCAACCTGACCTTGATGAGTGCCGTCCGAATGATTCGGTGCGTGTTGCCGACCATGCGCGCGCAGAACTCAGGCGCCATTCTGACGATCACCTCATCAAGCATCAAGGAGCCCATCGACTTCCTGCTGCTGTCGAACGTCTACCGAGCCGGCGTAGTGGCGCTGGCCAAGAGTCTGGCTACGGACCTGGCAAAGACAGGGATTAGAGTCAACAACATCGTGCCTGGCCAGATCGATACCGATCGGGTGCAAGCCAACGATCGGTTCGCCGCACAAAAGGCGGACATTTCAGTCGATGCCCAGCGCGCCAAGCGGCACGCAGCGATTCCGATGGGGCGATACGGCAGTCCGGAGGAATTTGGAAAGACGGCCGCCTACCTCCTCTCCGATGCCGCGTCCTACATAACCGGTGCAACCATCATGGTCGACGGAGGCCGCGCCAAAACAATCTGGTAGCGATGAGGCCACTACTCCTGGCGTTTGCCTTCACCTGCCTTTCAGCCTGCGCGCTGAATACTGACCTCACGGTCGGAAATTCCACCGATATATCGACGCTGGATCCCTTCGGCATGTTCAGTCGCGTCGAAATCTCGTTAGGTGACCACCTGTTTGAGAGCCTGACTTTCCTGAACCGGGAAATGGAGATCGTGCCCCTGCTGGCGACCGCCTGGGAGCGGATGTCGGGAGATACCACCTGGGTATTCAACCTTCGCGAAGGGGTTCGTTTTCACAACGGGGAAGCGTTCACGGCGGAGGCCGCCGCCTTCAGCCTGCAGCGCTACCTGGACCGGAACGCGGAAGGAATGGTGGTAGGAGGCGCCTCGGTGGCCATCCCATCGTCCGAGATCACTAAGGTGGAGGCCATCGACGCTCTGACTCTGCGAATCACGACAGCCCGCCCAAAGGCCCTTTTGCCTTTCTACCTGTCCCAGATGTTCATGCTGGCCCCGGGCCACTATGCAGAAGCTGACGACGCTGTGCGCGCGGAGAACCCGGTGGGTACCGGGCGCTACACCCTGGCCGATCGTATCCGCGACAGCCACGTCACACTGTCCCGAAATCTGGACTACTGGGGGACTGCCCCATCACAGGAGCGCATAGTCTTCCGTGTGATTCCTGAGATCTCTAGCCGTCTCGCCGAACTCGAAATCGGGACCGTCCACATCATTGGCGACCTCCCGTATGATCAGGCTGGACTGCTGGAAAACGCGCCCGGCGTGGACGTGGCCAGCGTACCGGGAGGACGCCGGGTGATGATCGGTATCGCGACGCAAGAAGGACCACTTAGAGACAAGCGAGTTCGGCAGGCGCTGAATCACGCCATCGACTTCGACGCCATAAACGATGGGCTCTACGGAGGGCGCGCCAAGCGCATGGGTGCCGTCTTCAACCCGCCCTTCCGCCATCCGGACTTGGAGCCCTACACGTATGACCCTGCTAGGGCACGCACCCTGCTGTCCGACGCTGGATACCCCAACGGATTCGAGCTGAACTCCCTGGATACGCCGCTAGGCAAGTGGATTCAGGACTTCGAACTCGCGCAGACCATTGCCTCCCAACTCGCCGAGATAGGCGTGACCCTTCGAGAGGGAGTCCGCACCTACGAATGGGGCAACTACCGCACAAAGCTGCTCAATCACGACCTGGCCGAGCTCTTCATGCAGGCCTCCGGTGGCGAGTTCGAACTGCTCACCGAAGCTGCCGACCTCACCATCACCAGTCCCAGCAACTTCTACGAATGGGAGAACCCACGGTACGAGGCCCTTTGGTCCGAACTGCAGGAAACCCTCGACGCCGACCGTCGCCTCGAGATTGGCCTGGAGATGCAGGAGGTGGTTCTCGAGGAGGCACCCTGGATATTTCTTTACATCCAGGTAGACACCTACGGGGTCAGCGACCGGATTGACTGGACTCCACGAATGGACGAGGTGATACACCTCTGGGACGTGAACTGGACCGACGGAGCACTCTGACGTGGCGCGATACCTCGGCGGCCGGATCCTCCAGACGGTATTCATTCTCTGGGCGGTCGCGTCGATAGCGTTCTTCCTGACCCTACTATCAGGCGACCCCGCGACCCTGATGATCGGTGAGCACTGGACAGCCGACCAGGTTGCTGCTTTCCGGGAGTACATGGGCTTCGACCGTCCCCTCTTCGTCCAATACTTGGAGTATCTCGGCCGAATTATCCAAGGCGATTTTGGAGTCTCGGTCCGCCAGCAAGTCCCCGTAACTCAGCTGATTCTCGAGCGATTCCCGGCGACGCTACAATTGACTCTTGCGGCCCTCTCGATCATCCTCATGGTGGCCATTCCAGTAGGGGTCATCTCGGCCGTCCACCGGAATTCCCTGACGGATAGACTGGCGATGGGAGGAGCGCTTGTAGCCCAGTCCATGCCAACATTTTGGCTCGGCATCTTACTGATTTTGGTCTTCGGCGTGTGGCTTAGGTGGCTCCCGATTTCGGGGCGAGGCTCAGCGGCCAATCTCATTCTCCCGGCCATCACGCTGGCCACATTTTCTACGGCCCGCATAGCGCGACTGGTCCGATCAAGCATGCTGGATGTCCTGAGTGCCGACTACATCCGCACTGCCCATGCCAAGGGCCTCAGCCCCACACGCGTGCACTATGGACACGCACTCCGGAACGCGCTGATCCCGGTCGTCACCCTATTGGGTATCGAGTTCGGAAGCCTCTTGGGAGGCGCCCTCGTCACGGAGACGGTGTTCTCGTACCCCGGGATTGGCCGGCTAACCATCCAAGCCATCCAGGCCCGCGATCTACCGCTGGTTCAGGGAGTGATCACCTTTGGCGCCATGCTGTTTGTGCTGGCCAACCTTCTGGTAGACCTCAGTTATTCTTACCTGGACCCGAGGATTCGCAATGCGTGAGCTCTTGCGGGTCCTGACACGGTCCAAATTGGCGACGGCAGGGGCTGTGGTGCTTGGCACCATAGTCCTGATCGCAGTGGCCGCTCCACTCATCGCCCCCTTTGACCCGGAGGCCATTGACATTCGCAATCGCCTGGCTCGCCCGGCGTGGCTCGGAGGCCCGCCGGGGCATCCCCTGGGGACGGACTCGGTTGGGCGTGACCTGCTCAGCCGAATCGTTTTCGGAGCACGTGTATCACTTTTTGCCGGTGTTGCCACTGTACTGGTCGGGGGCCTTTTCGGGTCTGGCCTGGGCATACTGGCCGGCTTCTGGCGAGGCCGACTCGAAACGGTCATCATGCGGCTGGTGGACATCCAGCTGGCCTTCCCCTCGATTCTGTTGGCCGTAGCCCTCATGGCGATTCTGGGGCCATCCCTGTGGAACGTCATCTTTGTTCTGAGCCTGGCTACATGGGCTCCCTTCTGCCGAGTGGCCCGCGGCCAGACGCTCTCGGTCTGTCAGGAGGACTACATCACGGCTGCACGTGCCATCGGCGCGGGGCCGTGGTCCATAATCCGGCGCCACGTCCTGCCAAACGTCGTCGGCCCGCTCATCGTCATCGCCAGCTTTGCTCTGGCCACCAACATCATCAACGAGGCGTCCCTGAGCTTCCTGGGCGTCGGTGTCCCGCCAACCACGCCAACCTGGGGTGGCATGCTCGGCGAGGGTCGCAACTACATCCGAATGGCTTGGTGGGTCTCCACACTACCGGGCATCGCCCTGATGCTCGTGGTCTATTCGGTCAATGTGTTGGGCGATTGGCTGCGCGACTATCTTGATCCCAAACTCATCGACTAGAACATGAAGACTGCTGTCATTGGTTACCAAGTTTCCGGAAAGGATCCCTTCACGGTAGGAGGCTACTGCGCTGCCACGCTGGCTGTAGAGGAGGCAAATGCCTCGGGCGGGCTCCCCTGCCCTATCGCTCTGGAACCCATTGTGGACGGCAAGAAGACCGACGTCGCCCTCGCAGCGGCCCGTGAGTTCTGCGCCCGCGAGGACACCATTGCGGTCCTCGGCCCGGGCAACAGTGCCATGGCCGTGATCACGCAGGCTGTGTATCGCGAAGCAGGGCTGCTGCAGCTCTCGTCTGAGGCTTCGTCTCCAATGCTGACGGCCGAGGGACATCCCAATTTCTTCAGGACAGTGGCCAACGACGAGGTCCAAGGCCGATCTCTGGGGCAGGTGGCGGCCTCCTACTTGGGCGCGAAGCGCATCGCCATTCTCAACGAGGACTCAGCTTGGGGCGGTCCGATTTCGCGGATCTTCGCGGCCGAGTGCGAGCGACTCGGATCAAAGCCCGTCCTGCACCATGAGTACGGCGCCGCATCGCTGCAATTCGACGACCTGGTGGAGGCCACGCTGGCCGCCAAGCCCGACTTGGTCTACTTCGCCATCTATTGGAATCAGTCGCACATCATTGCCCATCGTCTTCGCGACCGGGGCATGGATGCCGTGTTCCTGGGCTCTGATGCCCTGAAGCCCTACGCTTTCCTGGAAGTCCCCAGTCTGGACAAGCAGGCGCCGTACCACTCGCTAGCCGGCATCGACATGCTTCAGAAGCCATCGGCCCGCGAGTTTCTGGTGGCCTTTGCTGGACGGTTTCCGCAGATGTTGGACGCGCCGCAATACGCCCCGGAGGCCTATGACTGCGCGAACCTCGTGCTGGAGTCCCTGAGACGGTCGGGCCGGCCAGACCGAAGCGCCATTCTAGAGGCCATGCACACCATCAAGTCCTGGGACGGCTCCATCGGCGAAATAGAATTCAATGACCACGGAGACCTCGTAAAACCGGATATCGGGTTGTATCGCTGCCGGGACGGACAGCGGGAATTCGTCGGGCTTATAGACCAGTTGATGACATGAGAGACACAACCTTTCTGACCCGACTAACCGCGGACGGCACGGAAATCCGAATGCCCGTCGCGACCATCAAAGGGGCGCGGCCGGGTCCGCGTATCACCGTTTTTGGAGGGCAGCACGGGACCGAGTATGCCGGTATCGAGGCTGCGATGCGCCTATATCGCGAGTTGGACGCCGGTGTCCTGTGCGGGACCGTCGTGGTGGTCCCGGTCACCAACGAGCACTCCTTCGTCAACTGGATTCAGTTCGCGCCTACCCTGCCCGAGCTACAGGACATGATGCGCGAAGCCGCTGAGGGCAGCGACTTCATTATCAATTGCCATGGCGGAGAGTTCTCCGAGGGCATGCTTCCCTACGTGATATGTCGATTCATTTCTGATCCCGAAGCCGACCAATTGGCCCGACGGATGGCTACGGCGTTTGGCGTGGGGATCGTGTCGCTATCGCGCTACCGCGGCGAGCCACCCCACGATCCGTCCGGTGCTCGCCCCGCCTGGTGGCTGTGGCCCAAGAAGGGCCTCTGCAACGAACTCGGCATTCCGGAAATCACTCCGGAGGTCGGCGAGGAAGTCGACCGGTCCGACGAGATCATGTTCGGCGGAATCATGAATGTGCTTCGCGAGCTAAAGCTGCTGGACCAGGATCTGGAGCCCGTGCCTGAGCCCATCGTGATAGGTGAGCGGTGGTGGCTCACGGCCGATCAAGACGGCGTCTGGTTTCCAGATTGCAAGGTTGGCGATGATGTTGTCAAGGGGCAGAAACTGGGCATAGTCCGGGACTACTTCGGCAACACCCTCCAGGAGGTTGAGGCGCCGGACGATGCCCGAGTGATGAACCTGAATGTCGGGATGCCGGCGAAAAAGAGCGGCTTCCTTGTGTGGATTGGCCAACTAGACGGCTCCTGGCCGGAGGAAGCGGCATGAGCGACAATCTCCTGCCTCCAGGCCGATCGTTGGAGTTATCACAGCAACTGCTCCGCGGCGCCATCGACATGCACGTGCATGCCGGCCCGCACATTTTCTCGTCGCCCCGTCGGGTGGATCCGGTCGAGGCCGCGATCGAGGCGCGTGATGCTGGGATGCGGGCCATCGTCTACATGGACGTTTTCGAGTTGTCGAACGGTACCTCGTGGATTGTGAACCGGGTCGTCAAGGATTTCGAAACCTTCGGGGGGCTCATCTTGAATACCGTCTACGGGGGGATGAATCCGCGCGCCGTAAAGACAGCCCTCTACTATGGGACCGGCGCCAAATACATCAGCTTCGGGGCGCACTCTACCTACTTCCAGGCGGCGCGGGAGGGCAAGCTGGTTGACGGCGAATTCGTGCCGCTCTCGGAGCTCTACCCCAAATTCAAGGAGGAAGAACTCGACCGGTGCATCCGGATTCCGATCGGTGACGAGCCCATTCCTCCGGAGCTCGACGAGATTCTCCGCCTCATTGCGGACCACCCGCACGTGTACCTGAACACAGGGCATATTTCGGTCCCCGAAGCCCTCCGTCTAGTGGAATTGTGTGGGGAATACGGCATCAAGCGCATTCTGGTGGCCTCTTCGGTCACCAAGATCGCCACGATGGAAGAGCTCCGAGCGATGGCGGGCGCGGGTGCATATATCGAATACACACTGGCCGCTTACACCCACACGACGCCCATTCCGAAGACCCACTACTATGTGGAGCGCGAATACATGTCCATCGATGAGGGGATGGATACGGCGCCCGATGGCGGGGTCAAGAAAGTAGCCGAACAGATTCGGGAGCTCGGCGCCGAGCACTGCATCCTGGGGTCAGACTTCGGCGTCTACACCCTGCCCACTCCGGTGGAGGGCTTTCGGAATTTTGTGGCTTGCATGCTAGACCTCGGCATTCCGCCGGACGATATCACCACCATGATCCGGACCAACCCCGAGCGATTGCTGGATCTCGAGGCGTGGCCGGATCCGGTTGCTTCGCCTGGTGAGGAATAGGGAGTGATTCACGACGAGAGTGAGGCATGAACGTTCGCATCGCACAACCCCACGTGCGGCATGGTGACCCTCATGTCACCTCCGACGATCCGTCCCGGCTGAGCATCCATGCCTGTCTTTACGGCGCATTGGTGCGTCGCGCGCCAGGCGGGCAGTTTCGTTCCGGGCTGGCCACAAAATGGCACTTGTCACACGACGCGAGACGGTGGGATTTCGAAATCGGTTCAGCCCGTTTTCACGATGGGATTGCCCTAACGGCCGAGCATGTTGCAGATAGTCTGAGGCGAGTCCGAGACGAGGTGATCGAAGGTGAGCTCGGCACGTCGGGGGTGATCAAGTCCTACTTGGCTGACTCCCAAATTGAGTCGAGAGGATCGACGTTGTCTGTCGTTACCGCGCAGCCCCTCGCCGATCTACTCGACCTCCTCGTTGACCTCCCGATAGTGCGCTTTTCAGGAGGACATCCTGTGGGAACGGGGCCATATCGGATGATGGACTCGGCGGAGGGGCGAGTGGCATTGGGGCAGTCCAAGAACCCCGACCTGCCAGCGCGAATAGACTTCTTGGGCATTTCAGACCCCGATGAGCGTGCCAACGCAGACGTGGATATCGCCGCGGACGTGGTCCCTGGAGTCGCTGGCGAGGTCCGGGCGGCCACCACCGTGTGCACCAC
>JBLFXH010000013.1:0-25771 GCA_047611125.1 Rhodothermales bacterium | reverse complement strand
AGGATCCCGAGATCATCGAGATGGCCACCCTTGAGTTGGGCGAGATCGAAGATCGGCTCCCGCAGATCGAAGAAGAGCTCCAGTTCAAGTTGCTGCCGCGGGATCCGGCCGACAGCAAGAATGTCATCGTCGAAATTAGGGCGGGGACTGGCGGCGATGAGGCCAGCCTGTTTGCCGGCGACCTGTTTCGGCTGTATTCCCGGTTTGCCGACCGCAATGGATGGCGGCTCGATGTGATGAACACGTCGCACGGGACCAAGGGCGGTTTCAAGGAAATCGTCTTCAGCATCTCAGGGCCGGAAGCGTTCGGGACGATGAAGTATGAGAGCGGCGTACACCGCGTTCAGCGAGTGCCGTCCACCGAGTCATCGGGGCGGATCCACACATCGGCCGCGACGGTCGCCGTGCTTCCAGAAGCGGAGGAAGTGGATGTTGATATCCAGGCGAACGACATCAAGATTGACGTCTATCGGTCCAGTGGGCCGGGCGGTCAGAGCGTGAACACCACTGACTCGGCCGTGCGCATCACCCATCTGGAGAGCGGATTGGTGGTCACGTGTCAGGACGAGAAGAGCCAGCACAAGAACAGGGACAAGGCGATGCGCGTCCTTCGGTCCCGACTCTACGAGTTGGAGCTTGCCAAGGTGGAGGCCGTGCGCAGTGAGGCCAGGCGGTCTATGGTGGCTTCCGGTGACCGGTCAGCCAAGATCCGCACCTACAATTGGCCGCAGGGGCGGGTCACTGATCACAGGCTGGAAGGCGACGACAAGAATCACGCTCTGGAAAAGATCATCGACGGTGACCTGACTCCCGTGATCCGCGCCCTAAAAATGGCGGAGAACTCAGAGCGCATGGCGGCGCGGGCAAACGGCTAGATGCCGGCATTGCGTCCATCGTGCAGATTGATCGAATTGGAATCGTAGGCATCTATTCGGTGCCCATTCGATCTATATTGACAGGCTGAACGCAAAATCCTGCTCCCCCGAAACCATCTTGGGGGGCTTGGCGACACCAACCCAGAGGGACTAGATGGCAATTGCAAAGAACACGTACGAACTCTCGTACATCGTGAACTCGGTGCTCTCGGAAGACCAGATCAAAGATCTGGTCGAACGCGTCACCGTTTACATCAAGGAGGGTGGCTCTGACATCCTCGACGTTGATGTGTGGGGAAGCCGCCGCTTGGCCTACCCGATTCAAAAGAAGCGTAATGGCTTCTACGTCAATATGTATTTCAACGCTTCCGGCAGCTTCATCGGCCGCCTGGAACGAGCTCTGGAAATTGACGACAACATTCTCCGTTACCTCACGCTCAAAATGGACGGCAAGATGATCCGCCATTTCGAGGTGCAGAAGGCCCAGCGCTCAACTCCGGAGACCCCAGCAGCCGAGACTACCGAAGACAATGGCTAGAGGAAAGAAATCGGCTAAGCCGAAGCGCGGAGCAGAACCGCCCAAAAAGATCGAGATTGACGAGCCTGAGTATGTCGACTACAAAGACGTAGACATGATCAAGCGCTTCGTGAACGAGCAGGGCAAGTTGTTGCCGCGTCGTGTCACGGGAGTCTCCGCCAAGTTTCAGCGTCAGCTGACCCGGGCCACCAAGCGCGCGCGTCATCTCTCCCTGATCCCATTTGTTGCGGACGCGGTCCGATAGCTTTCCATCGGCCGCGGAAGCGGCGAAAACAGATTCAGAACCATGAAGGTGATTCTGCTAAAAGAGGTGGAGAAACTTGGCGAAGGCGGCGAAATCGTCTCCGTCAAGAACGGCTTCGGGCGTAACTACCTCATACCGCGCGGTCTAGCGCGGCTCGCAACTGCCAGCACCATCCGGGCTGCCAAGGAAGAGCGCCGTCAGGCCTCTCGCAAGGTGGCCCAGAAGAAGGGAGACGCACAGAACTTGGCCAAAGAGTTGGCCAACATCGACCTGGTGCTTTACGCCAAGGTTGGTGAGGAGAACCGCATCTTCGGAACCATCACCTCGGCACAGATTGTCGAGGCACTCGCTTCGCAGGGTGTCCAGGTCGACCGCCGCAAGGTGGACTTGGCTGAAGACGTCAAGATGCTAGGTGTCTACACCGCTGGCGTGAAGCTCCATCCGGAAGTGATCGCTCAGGTCAAGTTCCAGGTGTTGCCCGAGGGTGGCGTTGCTGCTCCCGTTCCTGCAGCTCCGGAAGCCGAGTAGTTTCGCAGGGCGTCCAGTCTCGAGCCGACCCTTCGGGGCGACTCGGTAATTGCGCGGCAGAGGGCAACAACCGCCTTCTTCCCGGAGTTATGGAATCAAACCGGGCGCATGTATGAGATTTTTCGGGCTTCTTTTGGCATCTGTCGTGATTTGCCAGCCGGCAATCGCACAGTTTGTCGATCCTATTGGGCATGCGTCCGAGTACATCGAGTGGACCACTTCGGTGGTCCCGGACTCGGTGCGTCCTGGAAACGATCTCAAATTGGTGCTAGATGCCGAGATCGCGAGTCCTTGGAAGCTCTATGCGCTGGACGAGACTCTCCCGTCCGGCTCTGGCCCCCGGCCATTCGGCGTAAAGACTGAGTGGGTTCTTCCGGAGGGCTTTGAGGTCACCGGCGCCGAGCAATCGACCCCCAAGCAGGGCCTCGATACGAATTTCGATCTGACGCTGCTGTGGTACTATGGCAGGGCCCGGTTTGTCTATTCGGTTGCCACTAGCACCGGCGCCGAGCCCGGTACACACCGGATCGGCGGAGAAGTCTCGTTTCAGATATGTAACGATGACCGAGGGGTCTGTCTGCCCCCGACTACACTTCCCTTCGGGGCGGATGTGGTGCTGGATCCTGACTGTACCCTGAAAGAGGGCGATGTCACCATCGAGTGTGATGGGGACGACGCTGCCATTGATGCACTGTTTGCAGACCTTGGTTCGGAATCGAACTCGGGCTCTGGCGCATCAGACTCCGAAGCCTCTTTAGCCGGGACGGCCACCGTGGGTTCTGCCAGTCGCGGAGGCAGCCGGGCCATGGACACCGCAGGACTCTTGGGATTTCTTCTCCTGGCGGTTGGTGCCGGCTTCGCGTCTCTGCTGACCCCGTGCGTTTTCCCGATGATTCCGCTGACGGTGTCCTACTTCACCAAGCACGCAGACAATCGTCCAAGGGCGTTGCGTATGGCGGGCATGTTCGGCTTTTCCATAGTCGGACTTTTTACGGGCCTGGGGCTAGCCATGGCGGTCCTTGTCGGGGCTGCAGGTGCCCAGACGATTGCGGCCAATCCGTGGGTTAACCTCTTCATCGCCGGCATTCTGATTGTCTTCGCACTGTCGCTACTAGGCCTCTACGAGTTGCGGGTGCCGAATGGCTTGCTCAACTACGCCAACGCCCGCTCCAATGATCAGGGTGGCTACCTGGGCGTGGTGTTCATGGGTCTGACAATGACCCTCGTGTCGTTTTCCTGTACCGCGCCGTTCGTGGGCGGTCTTCTCGCGGCTGCCGCGGGTGGCACTTGGCTGTTTCCTTTGGTGGGAATGCTGGCTTTCAGCACGGCATTCGCGCTTCCGTTTGTACTACTTGCGGTCTTTCCGAACGCCCTGAATGCGTTGCCCACCGCTGGCGGCTGGATGAACTCGCTCAAGGTGGTGCTGGGCTTTATCGAACTCGCAGCGGCAATCAAGTTTATCTCTAATGCCGACCTCGTGTGGGGTTGGGAGATCGTGTCGCGACCCATGGCCATCGCTGTGGTCATCGTCATCTTCCTCGTGACGGGTGCCTATCTGATGGGCAAAGTCCGGCTGCCACACGATAGCCCCATCGAATCGGTGGGAGTGGGTCGACTGATGGCGTCCATGGCATTCTTCGCCATTAGTCTCTACATGATTCCGGGACTTCTTGGGGCCCCGCTGAATGCGCTAGACGCGTACCTGCCGCCGAGACAGGGCACCGATATCTCGTTGCTTTCTCAGAGCGCCATTAATCAGGCTGGTCTGGACGACGAGGCCTGGTTCGTGGACGACCTCGAGGCTGCCCTGGCGGCGGGAGTAGCAGAGGCCAGGCCCGTGATGGTGGACTTTACGGGGTACACCTGCACCAACTGTCGGGAAATGGAGGCCAATGTCTTCCCCCGTGAGCCGGTGAGAACCCGATTCGAGGATCAGTTTGTCCTGCTCCGGCTATACACCGATGGTCTCGATTTGGGCCGTGGTTTTCAGCAGTACCAGCTCGGCCTGACAGGCACGGTAGCGCTGCCGACTTACGCGGTTGTGGATCCTGCCTCTGGGGATCTCCTGTGGGGCACCAGCGGCATGATGGATACAGACGAGTTCGTGAGTTTCCTTGATGCCGGGCACAGCGCCTGGGCAACCGGCCAGGCGCCAAGCGCCCGCTGATCTCACGAGGTTATGTAAGCGGAGGGTGCGTGTCGAGAGGGGTACAACCCACCTCTCCCCACCATGCCCTCAGAACCTCATGCAGAGGCTGCGACCCCCGTCGACCTCCTGCAGCAAGCACAGGCAGGCGACGGCCTCGCGCGTGACCGTCTTCTGGGATGGGCCTACGTTACGGCCCACTCCTACTACCGAAAGAAGAGCGATGTTGAATCGGCTCTGACACTGGCCGACGCCGAAGATCTTGCGTCCGCATTCTATCTGGAATTTGCAAAAGCGTGGCCCCGGATCCGTGTGGTGTACAACTACACCCGGCGTATGCTCAAGAACAACCTTCGGCGCCACCTGATTCGAGCCCGGACCCGACACGGCCGCGAGGTGCTGCTTTCGCACGAGGAACTGCTGTACCGATTTGAGGCAAAACTTGCTGCGAGTCCCAACACCTGCACCGAATGGAACGATCGCGACTGGCTTCGGCACCGCATTATCGGACGAGTGATCAAGGCCTCCGATGAGCGGACGCGCGAGTTGGTCCGATACCGCTGCGCTGACCCGGCCATGACCTACGGCGAGATAGCGGACAGATTCGGTACCTCTGAGGCCGCGCTGAGAATGCGAATGGCTCGGTTCTATCAAACGGTTCGAAAGGTCCACGCCCTCGCTGCGCCAACACACCGTAACAGCGAACACGGATACCAATGATGAAGAAAGTGCCGGACTTGTCCGAACCGAGGCTGACGGATCAGGATATTGACCACCTGATTCGCAAGGTAGTCCAGTCGGAGCCCGCTGAGCGGCCACAGCCCGACCCGGGGAGTGGCCACTATGCGGGCATCTGGTACCTGGCCGTCTTCCTGCTTGGGATGACAGCGATGGAGGGACTTCGCGTCATGATTCCGCCACTTCAGGAGGTTCGGGGCTCTATGCTCCACCGCTGTGGTGGGCTCGATTCCCCGAATCCTGCCGAACCTGGCGCCGTAGCATGGGATCCTGAATAGGGCACCCCTAGAGTCGCCCAATAAACCCCTGCCTCATGTTTTATTTCCTCGATGCGCCCGCGTCACTGATGCTGCTTCTGCTGATTGCGCTGGTGAGCGGCTACGCCATGACCGCACGTGAGGATCTCGTGGCAAAGCTGTCACTTCAGCCGCGCCGGGTCATCGCGGAGAAGGAGTACTACCGTCTTGGGACCGCCTGGTTGATCCACGGAGGATTCGGCCACCTGGCAATAAACCTCTTTACCCTCTTCGCCTTTGGGCCGGCCGTAGAGGCTCTGCTGGGGACCGGGGCATTCCTGGCGGTCTTCTTTGGAGCCGAACTGGCCGCAAACGGGCTGACAGTACTGCTTCAGCGCGACTCGCCATCCTACGCTTCCGTCGGGGCCTCGGGAGCAATCAGCGGAGTCCTGTTCTCCTACAGTCTCTATCGACCTACCGATCTGATCTATCTCTTTGCAGCGATTCCGATTCCGGCCTGGCTGTTTGCTGTCCTCTTTGTGGGCGGCTCGATCTACGCAATGAAGCGGGCAGGCGCACGGGGAGGCATCGCCCATGAGGCCCATCTGGGTGGTGCACTGGGAGGGATCATCGTGACGATCCTCCTGAACCCGGGGGTGATCAAGATCTTTCTCCGGCAAATGGGCTTCTGACTGGAGCCGCCTTAATGCCGTTATTGCATTTTCTCCGTTGCACCTAAAAACCACTAAAACAGAGCCCTCCGAAGGGAAGGCCCGTTATTGTAATTTGAAGTGTGATATGGAAGCCCTACCTTTCCATCACCTCATGTTGCCTGGATAGCGTACGTAGCTACGAAACTCAGTCGCAGAGAAAGGATTGGGCAACAAAAAGCCCGGCTCTCGAGCCGGGCTTTTTGCGTTTGGGTCATTCGCCGGAAAGCCGGTTATGCACCGAGTGTGTTGATAGCCGTGTGCACTGTTTGTGGAAGGAATGATGAAGATTGTCGTTGGCGAATCTCGGCCACCCGCCTATAATAGTCCCAGTGCCTGACGGCACAGTTCCTTGACGCGATTGAGTCTCTAGGCTACATGAGGTAGCCCAAGCGGATCGAGACCTTAGGGTTTAGATCCACGGGAAGCCGACGAAGAAGAGCCCTCGGGCAAAGCTTCGGTGTGGGGTTCGACAGGAGGACAGATGATCGAAAGGCGGGCAACCGCAAGACGGTGATCAGGTCACTGAAGAAAGTCCAGGCGGTGATCACGACGCTGGTAAATATGTCGGCAGAACCGAAACTAGTTTTCGGGGAACGTGTGAGCTTCGGAAAGCGGCGGTTGGCGGGAGCGCATCTTAGGAAGCGCGAACGCGGTCGTTGCGGTCGAAGGGCGGGAAACACAGATCAGTTCGAAAGGACTCTCTGAGGGAACCGACCTCTCCGGAAGTCACAGACAGTAATGTCTGCGAAACAGCTGGGGTGGCTTGCGAAGTGTGCCCATACTACGTGAGCTGGAGCGCGCGAAAGCGTGTCTCCGACATGACCGCCAGGTGGTGCCCTCGGGTGCCGCTAAAAAAGTGAGGCTAACCCTCCCGTTCCGGGAAACCGAAGCCGCGTGCGGCAGCGGAAGACCGGGGGAGGCGTCGCGTTGGGGGTGTGTCCCGGCATCAAACTTGGAGAAGGTTTACTTTCTCCCCAGAGGCTGCTCAGTTAATGCTGGGTAGCCTTTTCTGGTACAGCCATGGCTTCCGTACTAACAGCAATCATCCATTATCAGACGCCGGACCTGCTGCAGCAGGCCGTAGAGTCGTTCCGGAGGCACGAGGCCTCCGCGCCGCTGCTGGTGTTGGACAATGGCTCCAATGACGGCTCCGCCCAACTGGTGGCGTCGCTGCCCGATCGGTTTGACGGTCTCTCCGTCAAGATGATGCAGGAAAACTGCTTTCACGGGCCTGCCATGGATCTTGTTCTGAAGGAGGCCCGGGAAGACTGCGTGTTCTTTCTTGACAGCGATACCATCACCCACAAGGGTGGCTTTCTCGAGCCTATGGCCGCCCAGGCCGCGGCCCCGGACCAGTGGGCATGTGGGCAAGTGACCCGCGCCGACTCACGCGGGTTCGCCAGCGACGTGGGTACGCCGGTGCCCGTCTCGGCCTTCATGATGATCAACCGTGCGCTGTATTGCGGCCTCCCACCCTTCATCCATCACGGCCTCCCAGTGCTACAGGCCAGCCAGGCCGCAAGGGCCAGGGGACTGACCGTGGCAGACTTCCCTGTGGAGCAGTACGTGGAGCATCTGGGCCGGGGAACTGCCGAGCGCTTTGGATACGGTCTCGGTTGGCGGAGTCGGCTCAACTACCTAATGCACCGACTGGGCATCTAGGTCCAGCCGGGAAATGGCCGACCTAGATCGCTCAGATTCCTAGTAAACCCGGTAGTTCGCCCCAGTCGGAAAAGCGTGGTACGTCCGGTTCTCCGGCTACCGCAGGCGCGTCGGTGTACCAGGCAATCTGCCAGCCGGCATTCAGTCCGCCGACGACATCAGAGTGGAGCGAATCGCCGACATACAGGATCTCACTGGGTTCGACCCCTGCACGTAGCGTCGCAATCCGAAAAAGCTTCGGGTGGGGCTTCAGTACGCCCTCCTCCTCAGAGATCACGATGGCCGAGAACGCTGCCGCCAGCTCGGGAAACCGTACGAGCTTGGCTCGTTGCGCCTCCGCAAATCCGTTGGTAAGGAGCCCTGTTTGAAACCGCTCGCTGATGCGCTCAAAGGCTTCCATGGCGCCTTCCACAAGCACCCAATGATCTGCATAGGCCTCCAGATACCGGTCCGCCGCACGGAACGCATCCTCATCAATGTCCAGCGACTCAAACAGCAGCTTGAAGCGACCGGACCGGGTCCCTTCCTTGCTTCGAGTTCCGGCGGCGTACTCGCGCCACACCATACCGTTGACGACGCGGTAGGTGGACTGGACCTTTGAGATAGGCACGGCTGAAAGCGCTGGCAGATCACGGTGGAGGTCCTGCAATGCCAGTTCCTGGGCGGCGCGATGGTCCAGGATGGTGTCATCAAGGTCGAAATAGACGAAGCGGACTCCGTTCATGAGGATGCGGGGCCAATCGGTCGTTCCAGAATCGCGTATTCCTTGTGGGGCGTTCCGCCGAGCGACTCAAGCGCGTTGCGCATCGGCATGTTGTTGTCCAGAATCCAGCTCATCTCACAGGCGGGGTAGCCCAGCGGCGGGACCCGATCAACGATTTCCAGAATCATCAGGGCATCAAAACCCCGGCCTTGATAGGCCTTCTTGATCCCCATAAGCGGGAGTCGAACCTCCTGGATTCCGCCAAAGAAGATCCGGGGCAGCATCTTGAGGAGTCCAAAGGGAAACAGACGGCCGTTTCGCACTTTGGCCAGGGCCTGATTCATATTCGGAATAAGGATGGCGAAGGCGATGGGCTCCCCGTCCATTTCTAGGATGTACGCCATTCGCGGATCCACCACCTGCTTCATCTCCAACGCGAGATGGTCGAACTCGGCCTCGGTCATGGGAACGTGGCCCCAATTGTCCTGCCAGCCGTCATTGAAGATGTCCCGAATGGTCGCGGCCTCTTCCTTGAACCGCTTCATGTTCAGCGACCGCAGCGTCAGCAGCGGATTCCTTCGCCGGACCAGGCTCACGCCTCTCCGGACTTTGTCGAGTTTGGCGTATTTCTGGTGGATGTAGTAGGCCCAAAGCGTCATTTCTCGCTGGAAGCCGGCCTCCGCCAGCCTCTCTTGGTAGTACGCGGGGTTGTGGGTCATCAAAACGAAGGGCGCGCTCTCGAACCCGTTCACGAGCAGGCCCGCCGTGTCATTTAGCGACGGATTGACCGGTCCACGCATGGCCGTCATGCCCCCAGCCCTCAACCACCCATCCGCGGCGGTGAGCAGGCCATCGACCACGTCCTGCTGATCCACCGTCTCAAAAAAGCCGAAGAACCCCAGGTTGTCGTCGTACTTCTTGAGGTGCATTCCGTTGACGATGGCGGCAATGCGGCCCACCACGCGCCCGTCTTCATCCCACGCCAAAAAGAGCTCCATCTTGCCGTGCTCGAAGAACGCATTCTTCTTCGGGTTGAGGAGCTTCTTGATGTCCATCCGAAGCTGGGGTACCCAGAACGGATCGTCCTTATAGAGGCGGAACTGAAAATCGATGAACGCCGCCCTTTCGCGGCGCCCCCGTACTGGCCGAACCGAGAATCCCGCCATCAGTGACTTTTTCCGTTGGTCCCGATAACGCCGTGCTTCTTGCCAATCTTCCGGAAGGCGTCCAGAATGAAGTCCAGGTCCTCGTTGGTGTGGGAGGCCATGTAGGAAGTTCGCATGAGCGACTGTCCCTTTGGTACGGCCGGAGGTACGACGGCGTTTACGAAAACGCCCTCCTCGAGGAGGTCTTTCCAGAACCGGAAACACGTCTGGAGGTCACCCACTACTACCGGAATGATCGGTGACTCACTGCTCCAGACATTGAAGCCAAGAGTCCGAAAGCCTGCTCGCATGTAGTCCGAGATCTCCCAGAGGCGCTCAACCCGCTCGGGCTCGGTCTCCAGGATGTCCAGGCACTTGATGGCCGTCGCCACATTGGCCGGCGGCATCGAAGCGCTGAAGATGTGGGTCGAACTGGTATGGCGGATGTATTCGATGACGTCGTGGGTTCCGACGCAGAACCCGCCGAGGGAGGCGAAGCTCTTCGAAAACGTCCCGGTGATCATGTGCACCCTATCGGCGAGGCCAAAGTGGGCCGCAGATCCTTTTCCGCCGGGGCCGACGACGCCTACAGCGTGAGCATCATCCAGCATTAAGGCCGCTCCAAATTCCTCTGCCAAGTCTACCAACTCGGGCACCTTGGCTAGGACCCCACTCATGGAGAAGACCCCGTCGGTGACGATGAAGCGTCCGGCTGAGGGCCGCTCGGCCGCAGCCCGCTCCAACATCTTCCTGAGGTGGGCCATGTCGTTGTGGCGAAAGCGCCACGTGTCGGCCAGACTGACCTGAGTCCCCGCCACGATGCAGGCGTGGTTGTCCTTGTCGCTGAAGATGATGTCGCCCTTGCCGGCCATCGACTGAAGGACGCCCTGATTGGTCATGTAGCCCGTGCTGAACAGGACACAGGCTTCCTTTCCCATGAAAGCAGCTAGGCGCTCCTCCAGCTCGATATGGATATCCAGCGTGCCATTCAGGAAGCGGCTACCCGTGCAACCGGTTCCGTACTTCTCGATGGCCTTGACGGCGGCCTCCTTGACCCGCAGGTCCGACATCAAGCCCAGGTAGTTGTTGGACCCGGCCATAATGACCTCGCGGCCATTAATCAGCGCGCGCGCGCCGTCATTCTTCTCAATGGCGCGAAAGTAGGGGTATAGATCGGCATTTTTGACCTGCGCATACAGGCCATCGGGTGCGAAAAACCGATGGGTCTTGTCAAACAGTGAAGGTTCGGCTGGCGAAACCGCTGTCTCCTCCAATCGGTCGGTGCCCTGAGACATGTAGTCGGATTTGAACGGCCGTCTGCGGACGGCTGGGGTGGAAATGCCGATGTTAGTGCCAGAAGCACGGTAGGCGTTTCAGAATACCTTGGAAGCGTCGGTGTTCTGCGCTGAATGCGAAAATCGCGTCTGACCGTACCACTCGAACTGCAGGGCAAATCAAGAGGTGATATCACCCGTCAGCCGCCACGGGTGACAAAAGAGTAACATTCGGGTGCGAATATTTTTTCTAGGCTCGCCCGGCCACCGGCCCGCCGACCTTCACCATCCTACCAGGAAAGGATCAGGGAGAGCCCCGGATCGGACAAGGCCACATTCCCCTGGCTAGTCGGCGCGAATCCCGGTGCAAGTCTGGGCGTGACCCGCAGCGTCAGGTCCTCGCCTACGTCAAAACTGCTCAGGTGTGCGCTCACGTAGGCATCCAGGACTCCGAGGCCCCAAATAACGCCGATTCCCAGAATGGACAAGTCCCTGTTTCGCCTGAGCTTATCTCTGTGTCTCTCCAAGGAAGGGCTCGCAATCGGACCGAGCGCAGCGGCAAGCTCGTCATAGTCTGCTTGGAACTGCGCGGCGGGATTGACTTCCCCTTCGTCTGTGATTGCCTGGAAGGCCTTGTATTGAAAGGCATTCCGGTAGAGAACGTAGTCTTTGTTGGCCTGGATGGCTGAGACGGCGAGGGCTCCGATCCCCGCGTAGAGAATCGGCACCTTGAGGTAGTGCCGGTTATAGACTTGGCCCCAACCGGGAAAGACGCTTGCCCGCAGAAGGGCGGCCTTAGGAGAACGAACGCGTTGCGGGATGTCGTCAGGGCCGGTTTGGGCGTTTCGGTTCTGCGCAGTTCCAGTCTGCGCAGTTCCAGTCTGCGAGGAGGCAACGTCAGGCACGGCCACGAGGCAGGTCATCACCAGCAACGCCGCGCCCAGACTCCGACTCACGTCAATTGCCCATCAGTTCGATGAGACGCTCCAGGTCGTCGGCCGAGTAATAATCGATCTCGATCTTTCCGCCGTCACCAGCAGATGCAGGCCGGATGGCCACCTTGGTGCCCAGGCCAGTCCGGAGACGATCAGTCAGGCTGCGGAGTACGATCTCGTCCCGTGTAGGCGATTCGATCCGAATCTTGGGCTCGGGGGTCTCAACCGGGCCGGCCAGCCACTTCTTGACCAACTCCTCGGTGGCGCGAACCGATAGTCCGCGCTCCATGATTTCCGCCACAAAGCCCTCCTGGACGGCTTGGTCTTCGATCGGAATCAGGGCCCGGGCGTGCCCAATCGTGATGTCGCCATCTCGCAGATGCGCCTGGACGGTAGCGGGAAGCTTGAGCAGACGAAGGAGGTTGGTTATAGTCGCGCGACCCTTGCCGACCTTGGTCCCCACCTGTTCCTGGGTGAGATCACACTCGTCAATCAGCCGCTGGTAGCCCATCGCTACCTCTATAGGATTGAGTTCCTCGCGCTGGACATTCTCGACGATGGCCATTTCCAGCATGGCCTCGGTATCAGCCTCACGGACAAAGGCAGGAATGGTCTTTAGGCCTGCGAGCTTGGCGGCTCGGAGGCGTCGCTCCCCCGAAATGAGCTCAAAAGAGTCGTCACCGCGCGTCCGCACGGTCACTGGCTGTATGATGCCGAGTTGTTCAATTGAACTCGCCAATTCGGCCAACGCTACCTCATCGAACGCCGTGCGGGGCTGATAGGGATTGGATGCAATCTGGTCCAGCCTCACTTCCGAAATCGATCCCGGGCGAGCGCGGTCCTTGAAGTCATAGAGGCGCCTCGAGGCGAATGACGGTGCCGCCGATTCCTCATTATCGGGGAGAAGGGCGCCCAGTCCGCGCCCAAGTACTGCTTTTCCTTTAGCCATCTTTCCGGGCGTTATACGTGGCCATCGCCAGCCGAGAAGGCACCAACATCAGTCGGTACGTCTTCGGTGCCGTGCAACTGCCTGCCGAGGACCTCGCGGGCGAGCGCTATGTAATTACGGGCTCCGACGCTTGTGGCATCGTAGAGCAGAACCGGCCGGCCGAAACTGGGGGCCTCAGAAACCCGGACGTTTCGCTGGATCAGGGTGTTGAACACCTTGTCCCCGAAATAGCGGCGCAGCTCGCCAGCCACCTGATTGGCGAGCCGAAGCCGGACATCAAACATGGTCACCAGGACCCCCTCGATGTCGAGCTCCTCATTCAGATGCTGCCGCACCAACTTGATGGTATTCAGAAGCTGTCCGAGACCCTCGAGCGCAAAATATTCTGCCTGAACCGGAATGAGAACGGAGTCCGAGGCGGTGAGCGCGTTCAGTGTCAGCAGCCCAAGGGACGGAGGGCAGTCGATGATGATGAAGTCATAGCGCTCCTTGATCGGCTGCATCGCGTTCCGAAGAATGCGTTCTCGATCCGGCACATCAACCATTTCGATTTCCGCGCCCACCAGATTGATGTGGCTGGGCACGAGGTCCAGAAACGGCATCTCGGTGGTTCGAATCGCATCCTCAAAGGACACAGACCCGACCAGAATCTCGTAACTGGATGCTGTGACGGTTCGCGGGTCAATTCCAACGCCTGACGAGCAGTTGGCCTGCGGATCGAAATCAACGAGCAGGGTGGAGCGCTCCACCGCAGCAAGCGAAGTGGCCAGGTTGATCGCGGTTGTCGTCTTGCCGACACCGCCTTTCTGATTCGCAATCGCGATGACCTTTCCCATCAAACCTCTATTACCTGGGTCTCGTGTCTATCACCAAGGTACAGACGCGTCGTTGGGTCTGCTACCTGCGGACCCATTCAAGACGGCAAACTCATCATCAAGATGTCCACACATGTGTGACGAACCCTTCGCCCAGCCCGTTAGTTAGCAGGCCAACCCTCAGATCATGGCACGTCAGTTCGTACTTCGCAGGGATCCGGCCGAAGCGGTAGTCAACTACCAGATCGAATACGGCGAGGAACTCAATCCGCAGCAGTTGGCCGCCGCGACGGCGCCCGGTGGACCGATTCTCGTGGTTGCTGGGGCGGGGACGGGCAAGACCCGGACGCTCGTCTATCGATTGGCGTACCTCGTAGAATCTGGCGTCGCTCCTGAACGAATCGCCCTCCTGACGTTTACCCGGCGCTCGTCAAGGGAAATGCTGGCGCGAGCATCCGGTCTCCTAGACGGTCGGTGTCAACGAGTTCACGGCGGCACGTTCCACTCGTTCTGCCTCGGAATCCTGCGCCGGCACGCTACGCGTATCGGCTTCCCGAACAACTTCACCATCCTGGATTCCTCGGACTCCTCCGACGTCATTGACGTTCTGCGCGGACGACTCGAGTTGAACAAGCGGGACCGGTTTCCCAGGAAGCGGACCATCCAGTCCATGTTCTCGTCGGTGGTCAATCGCGACACGCCACTCCACGAAATCCTGGAGTCTGACTACCCGCAGTTCGTTCCCCACGCTCAAGATCTGGAGAACCTGTTCCGCCACTTTGGGAAGTTCAAGCGGGACCACGGGTTGATGGACTACGATGACCTGCTAATGCGAACGCTAGAGTTGTTCGCCGAAGCACCTGAAGTTCACAAGCTGGTTTCAGGCAATTGTGAGCACGTGCTGGTGGATGAGTACCAGGACACCAATCGCCTGCAGGCTAGATTGGTCAAGGCGTTCACGGCCGTGCACGGAAACGTGATGGCCGTGGGCGACGACGCCCAGAGTATTTATAGATTCCGCGGCGCTGATTTCCGCAACATCCTGGCCTTCCCGGAGGAATTCCCAGGGACGCGGGTGCAGAAGCTCGAGCACAATTACCGCTCAACTCAGAGGATTCTGGACCTTGCCAACCATGTGATCAAGCAGGCCCGGCACAAGTTCGACAAGGAGCTTTTCACCGAGCGCGGAGCGGGTGATCTGCCGGCACTGGTGACGGCCCCGGATGATCGGTACGAGAGCCGGTTTGTCTGTCAGATGATTCTGGATTTGCGCGAGCAGAACATCCCGCTCAAGGACACGGCGGTGCTCTTCCGGAGTGGCTTCAACTCCTATGACCTGGAGGTGGAGCTCAACCGGCGAAACATCCCTTTCGTGAAATACGGGGGTCTGAAGCTGAGCGAGGCCGCGCACGTCAAGGACGTGGTTGCCCACATCCGGATTCTCGAGAACCCCCAGGATGCCATATCCTGGAATCGCGTTCTCCAACTCCTGGAGGGCATCGGTCCCAAGACGGCGGGGCAGATCGTGGCCTGGATTCTGGAGTCAGGAGACGATCCCCTACAGCTGAAGGAAAAGCCCTGGTCCCCGAAGTACGCCGAGTCGCTGACCGCCCTCTTCAACCTTATCCGGTCACTGAACGGTGGCAAGAAAACGCTCGGGCAACAGGTCGAGGCCGTGCTCGAGTACTACGGACCCGTGCTCAAGCGGGTGTACTATGAGGACTACCCCAAGCGTGAGCAGGATCTTGAGCACCTGATCTCGGTGGTGGAGAGTTTCACCGATCGGGCCACCATGCTGTCATCCCTTGCGCTAGATCCCATCGAGCTTTCGGCGCTAGACGTTGACCCGATGACGGAGGACGAGGCGCCCTTGGTCCTGTCGACCATTCACTCTGCCAAGGGACTCGAGTTCAAGGCTGTATTTATCATTCACGCACTCGAGGGCGTACTTCCGTCCAGCTACTCGGTCAAGTCCGATGAGGAGGTGGACGAGGAGCTGCGCCTGTTCTACGTAGCCGTCACGCGGGCCGCCGATCACTTGTTTGTGACCTATCCATCCGTTCAGTATCGCCGGTACCAAGGCCAGTTTCTCACCAGCCCAAGCCGTTTTGTGGCCGATGTCCCTCAGGCTCTCCTGGAGCCCTGGTCACTGGTGGATGAAACCACTGTCGGACTCCTTCCCGAAGCAGGCACGTGAGTTCGGAGGTTAACATCCGCCGGCTGGGCATCGATGATCTGGCCATCATCGACCGCATGAACCGGGAGATATTCGGCGAGAAGCGGATCATCAACAGCTTTGATCGCGGAGACCTTCTGATGCTGTTGGCCGAGATCGAGGGTCAGCCCGTGGGCTTCAAGCTGGGCTATCGCCAGAACCGCATGGTCTATTATTCCGCGAAAGGCGGGGTGCTGCCTGCCTGGCGTAACCAAGGCATTGCCGTGGCACTGATGGATCAGATGATCGCGTACGCGCGCGCCTCGGGCTATCGGCGTTTCGCCTACGACACGTTTCCGAACAAGCATCCGGGCATGGCCGTCCTGGGCCTAAAACGCGGCTTCAGGATCACCGAGGCGGATTTCAACCGGACCTACGAGGACTTCCGGATTCGCTTCGAGACATCGCTGTAGACGGTCCTAGAAGAGCGCGTAGATGAACGGGGCCAACGCCGATCCCTGGGCGGCCACGATGATCACGCTCAAGAGCACCAATACGACCGCGATAGGGGCCAGCCAGTATTTCTTCCGGACCCTCAGGAAGGACCAGAATTCGCGCATGATGTGGAGTTTGCCCATGAGGAACTGTGTGTTTCCGGTTGGGATGCCTCGACAAAGGGCAGGTTCCAAAGCCCACCGCAACAGTGGCGGAAACACTGCGTACAGACCAAATATTTTCGCCCACAGATCCAACTCCTCCCTCCGTGTCTGGATTCCTATTTGAAGTGGTCGAGGGCCTGCGAATAGCCCTCCGTGCCATCCGTGTCAACAAGCTCCGAACGTTGTTGACAACGCTCGGCATCATCATCGGCATTGTCTCCGTGACCGCTATGGCCACGGTCGTATCCGGCATCGAAGGTCAGTTCGACGAGAATATGGCCGAACTCGGCACCGACGTCGTCTATATCGAACGTATGCCCTGGATTCAGGGGCCTAACACCAAATGGTGGGAGTTCATCAATCGGCCGCGGATGACAGAGGAAGTCGGCGATGTCGTGGCGAAGCGCTCCAATTCGGCGGCGGGCATCACGACCGTAGTAAAAACCTTCCGCGGCGCCAAGTATCAAGGGCGTGTACTGCCGCGCGGAGTGGTAGTGAACGGTGTTTCGGCATCGTATCCCAATGTCCACGAGGTCGAGCTTCAGGACGGCTCCTTTTTCTCCGAACTGGATGATCGCGCCGCAAGGCGAGTGGCGGTTATAGGCGCAGAGATTGCCTTGCAGCTGTTCCCCGTCGAGGACCCGATCGGCAAGGAGATGAGGCTGGGAGGCACCAAGTATCGCGTTGTAGGCATTGGTCTGCGAGAGGGCAGTGGGTCTCAGGGGGCGTCCGGTTTTGACTGGCAGGTCCGCATCCCATTTGGAGCATTCAAGGCCGAATATGGTACGCGGAATCGGGACGTGTCCGTGCAGGTGAAGGTCGACGAAACCTACTCCGTGGAGGATGCCAAAGATGAACTGACTGGCATAGTCCGTGTCGCGAGAAAGCTGGACGCAGCCGAGTCCAATAACTTTGAGATTAACGAGTCCGGCTCAATTCGCGCCGCTGTTGAACCTGTCAAGGCAGCCATCTACGGCATAGGCATATTTCTAACGGGACTATCTCTATTGGTAGGCGGCATCGGTGTCATGAACATCATGTTCGTCTCGGTGAAGGAGCGTACCCGCGAGATTGGAATTCGGAAGGCGGTCGGTGCCAAGCGGCGGACCATCCTTCTCCAGTTCCTGATTGAGGCCGTGGCCGTGAGCCTCCTGGGTGGCGTGGTCGGAGTGCTCCTCTCAATTCCCGTCTTCCTGTTAGTCCGAACCATCCTCCCCGCAGAGTTGGGAGCGGGAGTTGTCATGCTCGCCTTTGGCATCTGCATGGCGGTCGGAATCGTCTTCGGTCTGGCACCAGCCTGGTCTGCCGCAAATGCCGAACCCATCGACGCCCTTCGTTACGAGTAAGACATGGCCTTTCTGGAAGCAATTCGCATGGCCCTGGAAGCACTCCGGGGAAACAAGACACGATCGTCACTGACGTTGCTCGGCATGGTGATTGGCGTTTTCGCCATCATCGTCTCGGTCACTTCCGTTAAAGTGATCGACGTGTACTTCAACGAGAAACTCAATTTCCTGGGTGCCTCGACCTTCACCATCTCGCAGTACCCTGTAATCCAGATCAACAACGATCGGGGGTCCCGAAATAGGCCGCCCATCACCTTCGATCAGGTAGAGCGGCTGCGCAAGGCGATGCGAATTCCGGTGGCCGTTGGTGTCATCGAAGACTTCAGCGTTGGAGCCGTTCGATACGGAGACCGCGAGACCGAACCGAATATGGTTCTGATAGGGGCGGATGAGAATCTGCTGGCGAATTATTCCTACGATCTGAAGTCAGGTCGGTACGTCACGCCGCAGGACATCCAGTACGCGCGCCCCGTGGCTGTTCTGCTAGAGGACGCGGCGGATCTGCTGTTCCCCAACGAAACGCCTCTTGGAAAGTCGATCCGCTTCAGGGGTCACCGCTTCGAGGTCATCGGAGTGCTGGAGAACCAGGGAAGCTTCCTGGGAGTGAGTCAGAACAACCGCATATTCATACCGGTGACGCGCGGTTTCTCGCTCTACGGCAATCCGAATCGAAACATTGCGAACATCTCCGTGCGGGTGCCGCAGGCCACGATGATGGCGGCAGCAATGGAGGAGGCCACCGGCCGGATGCGAGTCATACGCCGCGTGGGACCGGGAGATGACAACAACTTCGAGACCTCCACGAACGACAGCATTGGCCGTATTTTCGATACGTTTACTGCCACGTTGACCACGGCCGGAGCCGGTATCGGATTTATCGCGCTCCTGGCGGCTGGAATCGGGATCATGAACATCATGCTCGTCTCTGTGACGGAGCGTACGCGGGAGATTGGCATCCGCAAGTCCGTGGGTGCCCGGCGAAAGGACATCATGCGGCAGTTCCTGATCGAGGCTTTCGTTCTTTGTCAGATCGGCGGCCTTCTCGGGATCCTGCTCGGAGCACTGGTCGGTAACCTTACCGCGGTCTACTTTGAGATCTCCGCGGCCTTTCCCGTTAACTGGGCCATCTTTGCCGTGGTGATGACGACGATCATCTCGATGGTCTTTGGCGGCTATCCGGCCCTGAAGGCAGCAAGACTTCGTCCCATCGACGCACTACGCTACGAGTAATGGGGCCCGAACATGTCTGCGGAAGCCAAGAAGCGAGTCGGCCAAGAAGTGGCTGGTTGGGTTGAGAACGGAACCGTGGTAGGATTGGGCACGGGCTCAACCGCCGCCATGGCCATCAAGGCGCTGGGCGAGCGCATTGCGCGGGAGAACCTGCAGGTCCGAGGCGTCCCGACGTCGTTCTTTTCCGAGCAACTGGCCCGCGGGTGCGGAATCCCGCTCACAACCCTCGATTCTGAACCCGCGCTCGATCTGGCATTCGATGGGGCCGACGAAGTGGATCCATCGTTCAATCTGATCAAGGGTCGTGGTGCCGCCCACACGCGCGAGAAGGTCGTGGCCGCCGCAGCCCGGCGCTTTGTGGTGCTGGTGGACGAGAGCAAGCTGGTTGCCCGACTCGGCACCAAGTGGCCGGTGCCGGTGGAAGTCGTACCTATGGGCGTGACCCCAATTCTTCGCCGACTGACGGACCTGGGCGCCTCCTGCAAGATCCGGATGGGGGAGAGGAAGGACGGACCCGTGGTGTCCGATCAAGGCATGTGGGTGGTCGACGCTTGGTTCGACGGAATTGATGACCCGGAGAAGCTGGCCCGGACTATTTCACTGATGCCGGGCGTAGTGGATCACGGGCTGTTTCTGGGCCTGACCACCGATGTGTTGATTGGCTTGGCTGACGGGAGTGTAGAGCACCGGCGCGCCGGCTAGCCGCGCGGACTAAAGCACTCGGTCCACCGCCTCGTTCAATCGCGAGACCTGAATCAGCTCCAACTCCTTGGACTGTGCCTCCCCGGCATTGGCTGACGGTATCACCGCTGCCTTGAAGCCGAGTTTCTCCGCTTCTTTCAGACGCTTGGCGAGTTGCGAGACGCCCCGGACCTCGCCACCCAGTCCCACCTCGCCAACAAAGAGTGTCCGCTGAGGAAGCGCCCGGTCAAATAGCGAGCTCGCCACGGCCATCGTGATTCCAAGATCTACCGACGGCTCAACCAGACGCAGTCCGCCGGTGACATTGACAAAGACGTCGTGTGTGGACAGCTTCATGCCCTCGCGCTTCTCCAGAACGGCCAACAGCATCTGAAGACGGCGAGCCTCAAACCCCGTAGCTGATCGTTGGGGCGTGGAGTAGGAGGTCGGCGTCACGAGCGCCTGCAGCTCGGCTAGCACCGGGCGCGTCCCCTCGAGTGTGCTCACGACCGCGGTCCCGGATGCCGCCTTGCCGCTCTCGGGTAGAAATATGCGGCTTGGATTGTCCACGGGGCGAAGGCCGTTCCCGTGCATTTCGAAGACTCCAATCTCGTTCGTCGACCCGAAGCGGTTCTTGGCCGCACGCAGGATCCGGAATGCATGATGGCGATCACCTTCCAATTGGAGGACCGTATCCACCATGTGCTCGAGCACTCGGGGCCCGGCAATCGTCCCCTCCTTGGTCACATGCCCGACCAGAAAGACCGCCATTCCGGTGTCCTTGGCCTGCCTGATGATGCGGGCCGCGCACTCGCGCACTTGACCGACAGAGCCCGGGGCACTCGAAAGAGAAGGCAGGTGCAGGGTCTGGATCGAGTCCACGATCATGATGGCCGGATCGAGATCGGCAGCCGTCTGGATGGCGCCCTCCACGTTCGTTTCCGGAAGCAGGTGAACGGAGTCGGCCTTCACGTCCAGTCTGTCGGCGCGCAGCCGCACCTGAGCGGGCGATTCCTCACCACACACATAGAGCACCTTGCGGTCGGCCAACAGCGCGGCGATTTCGGTCAGCAGCGTGCTCTTTCCGATGCCGGGATCACCCGCCACAAGCGTGACCGAACCGGGAACGATTCCGCCTCCCATCACCCGATCAAATTCGCGGACTCCGGTACTCAGCCGTTCCTGGTCCTCGGAGCGGACATCGCCAAGACGCACGGGCTTTACAGCACTTAGCCGGGCTCGCTGCTTCTTGACGCCGATCTCTTCGACCATCGTATTCCAGGTCCCGCACATCGTGCACTGGCCCGTCCATCGTGGCGCTTCGTGTCCGCATTCCTGGCAGACAAAACATGTTTTTATCTTTGGCATGTGCTCAACATAGAAGAGAGGTGTGTCACGTGAATGTCACAGATCGCAACTTCTCTCGTGCTTCTACAACAAGTTTCGCGAGGACGCGTACGTTCGCATTATCTGCTATCTGGCCCTCCTCCCATGCCCTTGGTACGAACCCTGCTTCTAGAGCCAGCCGGCTCTGTGGGTCGCTACGCACTCCTGCTGTGGAAGGCGTTCGCGACGCTGGGGGACATGAGGTCGTACCGGAAGAACATCTTCGACCAGATGATTCACGTGGGCCTCGAGTCCATGCCCATCGTTTGCCTTGCGGCCGCGTTCTCAGGGGCCGTCACTACGGTCCAGACGGCCTACCAGCTGCTTTCCCCGCTCATTCCTACCAGTATCATCGGCTCCATCGTGGTGCCATCCATGATCCTGGAGCTGGGTGCAGTGGTGACCGGCTTTATCTTGGCGGGCCGGGTTGGGGCTCGCATTGCTGCCGAGCTTGGCACTATGCGCGTGACAGAGCAGATTGACGCGTTGGAGGCCATGGGGCTGAACTCAGTCGGCTATCTGATTGTGCCACGCGTCCTGGCTGGCGTGGTCATGTTTCCCGTGCTTTACGTCGCGGCGAGTTTCGTCGGCATTACCGGCGGCATGGCTGTTGGTGTCTTCGGGGGCTTCGTCCCACTGGGTGAGTTTGTGGCCGGTGCGCGGGAGTTCTTTCAGCCTTTTGATCCCGTGTTTGGCGTCATCAAATCGCTCGTATTCGGTTTCACCATCACCTCCATTTCCTGCTACAAGGGCTACTTCACCAAGGGCGGAGCTGAGGGAGTCGGGCGGGCAACAACCGAAGCCGCCGTCACCAGCTGCGTGTACCTCCTGGTTGCAGACCTCTTCCTGGCCGTAGCGCTATTGTAAGGCGATGATCAACGTAGAGAACATCTCAAAGAGCTTCGGAGAGAAGCAGGTCCTCCACAACGTATCGCTGGAGATCCGTGAGGGCGAAACCACGGCCGTAATCGGTCGCTCGGGTTCGGGGAAATCCGTGCTGATGAAGCACATCATTGGCCTGCTGATTCCGGACGAGGGACGGGTCCTGGTTGATGGCGTTGACATTGACCAGATACCCTATGCAGAGCTGCGAAAGATCCGGCAGCAGTTCGGGGTCCTCTTCCAGGGTGGGGCGCTCTTCGACTCGATGAGTTCCTTCGAGAATGTGGCCTTCCCGCTAAGGACCTTCACTACAAAATCGGATGCGGAGATTGCCGAAGAGGTCCAGCGCTGCCTGACCATGGTGGAATTGCCGGACGTCGGAAAGAAGATGCCGTCAGAGCTTTCGGGCGGCATGCAGAAGCGGGTCGCATTGGCCCGAGCGGTTGCCCTTCGTCCCAGGTACATCCTCTATGATGAGCCAACCTCCGGTCTCGACCCAGAGACCTCAAACACTATCGACGATCTGATCAAGAGCCTGGCCGAACAGCTCAATGTGACCAGCATCGTCATCACTCACGACATGCATTCGGTACTGGCGATTGCAGACCGGGCCGCCTTCATCCATAACGGGCGGATGCACTGGGTGGGTACGATAGACGAATTGCATGCCTCCACGGACAAGACGCTCTGTAACTTCGTGAAGGCCAACGAATACCAGATCGGTCCACGATCCTAGCAGCCCATCATCTAAGTGAAGTACTCCAACGAAATTAAAGTCGGTGCCACGATCGTCATTGCGACGGTCATTTTCATCCTGGGGGTCCGGTACTTCGAGGACCTCCCGCTCTTCCGCGGCACCTATCAACTGGAGACCGAGCTGACCAATGCAGCCGGCCTGATTCCAGGCAACGTGGTGCGGGTGAACGGTGTGGTGGTTGGCTCAGTGGACGATGTCCGGATCAACCCCCAGACAAACGGAGTCAGCGTGGGCTTCCACGTGGACAGTGGCCTTCCCATTCCCGAAGGGTCGCGGACCCTGGTGTCGGGTTTCGACGCGCTTGGCGTGGTCAGGCTGGATATTGCCTTGGGGCCGGCAGAAAATCCGCGCATAGCGGAGGGTGGTTTTGTCGAAGGTCAGCCCACCACCGACATCATGGGTGAGTTGACCGATCGCGCTCCGCTGCTGCTCGACCAGGTGGATGAGGTGGTAGGAAATGTGAATGCCGTACTTGGGGATTCCCGCGCCCTTCTCGGCAGTGAATCGGATTTGCAGGGCACCCTGCTCTCGGCCCGCCGGTCGATGACGACCATGGAGAATCTGCTGCGGACGCAGCGCGACAACATCGCCTCGACCATCGAGAACGTGAATGGCGCCGCAGGCGGCTTCAATAGCTTCATGGAGGGCAACGCCGATTCCCTTGCAGCCGCGGTTTCGGGCCTCAACGCGACCATGGCTCAGCTTGAGTCTACGCTTGAGGGTCTCGACGGGACGACAGCCGCCATCGACGAACTCCTTGGCAAGCTGAACCGCGGAGAGGGAACGCTAGGACTGCTGCTGAACGATGAGACCATGTATCATCGCACAGACTCACTACTGACCAGCCTGCAGGCGCTCATCGACGATTTCCAGGTCAATCCCGGGAAATACCTGAAGGAAATGCGTCTAGTGGATCTATTCTGACAAACGTTCGAATACGTGTCCATGCCCGACTATCAGGAATCTCTCTCGCTCTTCCACGAATGGACCGAAACCGTCAGTCTGCGTCGCCACGCGTACGCTGTTGAGGCTGCCATGGCGGCCTATGCCCGGCACCTAGGGGAGGATGAGGAACTCTGGCGGATCACGGGCCTCCTCCATGACATGGACTACGAGAAGCACCCGACGCCCGAGGAGCATCCGTTTGTCGGCGTCGCACTGCTAAAAGAGCGCGGATACCCGGCGTTGGTAACGGACGCGATTCTCGGACACGCACCCTACAGCGGGACGCCGCGTGAGACCCAATTGGCGAAGGCGCTCTTCGCGTGCGATGAATTGGCCGGCTTTATCACGGCCTGTGGCTACGTCAGACCGACGAACCTCGTAGGGCTCACACCCAAGTCTGTCAAAAAGAAGCTCAAGGACAAGGCCTTTGCGGCCGCCGTTAGCCGGGAGGACATTCGCCAAGGGGTGGAGGAGTTGGGTGTTGAACTCGATGCACACATCAGATTGGTCATAGAGGGCATGCAGGCCGACGCAGCCCGATTGGGGTTTTAGGATGGAAGATATCGAACAGCCTCACCCTGTAGAGAACGTTGAGGAGGCGAAGGCCGTCACGCGAGCGACGGCCCGTGACTTCCGGGATCTGGTGGCGAAGTACATGCGGCGCCACCTGCCTATTCCGGACTCTAAGGCCGAGTCTACGCCGGCTCCGCCTCGACACGAGGGGGACTACGGCAATCTGATCCTGATGCTGCGGGTCATTCCGTGGGTCCTGGCGGCCACCATGGCGCTCTCCTTCGTCTGGGATTTCGACGGAATAGTCCTCTCTCTATTCGGCTACATCCTGAATCTGGAAGGCCTGATTCTGGTGCTGTCCGTGAGTGGCTTGATCGGCTTCTTCACGAATTGGCTGGCCATCACCATGCTCTTCAATCCGCGAGAAAAGAGGCCCATTTTCGGTCAGGGGCTCATTCCATCCCAGCGTGAGCGGGTTGTCTACCGATTGGCCAGGGCCGTCTCTGATGAACTCATCAACGAGGAGATCATCAAGCAAAAGATCGAGGAGGCCCAGATCATTCCCCGCTACCGCGAGATGGCCATGTCGGTCACGCGCGGCGTCCTGGAGGATCCCGATTTCAGAACGGACCTGAAGGCCATCACGGCCGATTACGTCGAGACGGTGCTCACCTCCGACGAGGTCCGCAAGCGCATTGTGGAATTCACGGCCGAGAAGCTGGAGAAGGCGCTAGGAGAGGGCATGGGCGGTATGGCCCTCAAGGCCTACCGATACCTCAACGAGGAGGACTTCAAGCGCCGGTTGGACAAGGCAGTGCACGCAATCCCCGGCAACCTCGATGTCGTTCTGGACGGCATGGATAATTTGCTCGACGAAATCCCAGGTCGCATTGAGGCCAAGTCGGAAGACATTGAGATGTGGTCCACGCGCATCGTTCTCGCGTTCGTCGAAAAGCTGGACGTCTACTCGATGATCATGAGCAACATTGCCCGCTACGACGAGCGGCAACTGGAGGATTTGCTCAAGAAGACCACCAACGAACAGCTCAACTACATCAAGTATCTAGGTGGCGTGCTGGGGACGATCGGCGGGTTCGTCATCTGGGAGCCGCTTCTGTCACTGGGCATACTGGGCACGATCGTGCTCACGCTGTATGGTCTTGACGAGGCCCTCTATCGGGCCGGGAAAAGACGCGCTGTCTCGGCGGGCGAGTAGCTCATTACATCCCGGAGTCCGGGGTCTGAGTCCGTTCGTTGGCAACGGCTTCGTGCGGGACGTCTATTTCCGCATGCATCTTGAAGCAGCGCCTGCAGCGCGGCTCGTAGGACTCGGTCGCCCCGAGGAGTAAGCGAGCGTCCCCTGGAGTAAGGCGCTGCGAGTGGTTCGCGGGCGCGCCGCATACCACACAGATTGCGTGCAGCTTGGTGACATACTCGGCCACTGCCATCAACTGAGGCATAGGCTCGAATGGGCGGGCGAGGTAGTCCTGGTCCAGGCCGGCCACGATCACCCGGCGTCCATCACGAGCAAGCTGGGTACAGACCTCGACGAGGGTTTCGTCAAAGAACTGGCCCTCGTCGATCCCGATGACGGTGGCATCACTGGTGAGCAGAAGAATCTGGGACGCGAACGACACGGGAGTCGAGGGAATCACCGATGCGTCGTGCGAGACCACGGCATCCTCGTCGAACCGCGTGTCGATGGCCGGTTTGAAG
>JBLFXH010000012.1:0-27828 GCA_047611125.1 Rhodothermales bacterium | reverse complement strand
CGGTCCTACCACGATTTCTGCGGACAGCTTGGCGCGGGCCGTGACGGCCCTGGTCCTGCAACAACTCCAAGGCCGACTCGCCGACACGGTTGTCGTCCGAATCGACACCGTGCGCGCTGCCTCGGCTGGCAGCGTGAGCGCCAAGCCGGTAGAACAACTTCAGGAGGGCCTGAAGAATGTCGGCACCCGGGTGTTCTTTGCCCTTCTGGTCATTCTGGCGGCCTTCTACATTCTGCAGGGTCTGCTCTGGCTCCTTGAGGCCATTGCAGATCGGAGCGCTACCCGGCGCCTGTTCTTCAAGCGCCTGATTCCCATAGTGCGAATGGTGACGTGGGCCATCGTCATCTGGTTCATTGTCACGAGTATTTTCGCCGTAGACCGGAACGGGCTGCTGGCCGCTTCGGCGGCGCTGGGTGTCGGCATTGGTCTGGCCGCGCAGGACCTGATCAAGAATCTGTTGGGAGGCATCATTATCATTTTTGATGCGCCATTCCAGGTGGGCGACAAGGTGCGGGTTGGCGACTCCTACGGCGAGGTGAAGTCCATCGGCCTACGATCAACCCGCATTGTGACGCTTGATGACAATCTGGTTTCGGTACCGAATTCCCAGGTCGTGGATAGTCAGGTGGCAAACGCGAACGCCGGTGTTCTGGACTGCCAGGTGGTGACTACGCTATTCCTGCCCGGTTGGGTAGACCCGGCCAAGGCAAAGAAGATTGCCTACGAGGCCGCCGCCAATTCGCGCTATGTGTATCTCGACAAGCCGATAGTTGTGCACATCCGGGACGAGTTCCGGGAGACCTTCCTCATGAAAATATCGGTCAAGGCATACGTGCTTGACCACCTCTACGAGTCGGCGCTGGCCACGGACATCACAGAGACAGCTAAGCTCGGATTCTTGCAGGCAGGGCTTCTCTATCCGGTGTACGGGTTGGAACCACCTCATGACATGGCGGAGCACAGCGGGGGCCGTGACTCGCGAGAGTCCCTTGGCATCCCCGATACCGAGCCGAACTCATGAGCGATCCGTCTGCAATCAGGACCGAGGTGCCGGAATCGGTGGCGGCAGCGGCCCAATCTCTCGAGGGCCAGTGCGATGCACTGTGCGCTGACATTGAGAAGCTTGTCGAAGGGTGGAGCATTGGGGTAGAGGCCAAAGTCCTTCGCCCGTTTGCCAAGAAACTGAACGACTTGGAAGCCCGCCATGCCGCCGAGGTTGACGTGCTTCGCGAGAGACTTGCTTCGCTCGCCGAGGAAGAGCCTCAGGCCGAATGGGGCGCCGTCGAAGCCTACGTTCGTCAGGCACACGCCGAGTGCATCGAGCCGCTGCTGGACTACCTGGAGAAGCATGATCCGCTGGTGGCCGTCGCGGCCAGATACGCGAGTGCTGTTGAAGCGTTACTGGCCCGAGCGGATGAGCTGCCGGAGTCGATAAAGGTACCGCTGGACGCCGCCGTTCTCGACTCGGGAAGGACCGATTCCGTGGCGCAGCGCGGACGGAAGTCACTGCATCGACAGGGACGGTCGTTCAGGGTAGGGAGGCGAAAGCTGGCCAATGCGTTTTCTGGGATGCTGGGACGCGCGGCGACTCCGCTGCCCTATGCGAGTCGGGACGTTCCTGCCTCACAGATTGCCCGTGCCCGGATCTCTCGTGATGTTCTCCCCGCACTTTCCCGGGCTCAGGCGCCCGTTGTGGCAGCGCTCGAAGACCGGCTTCGGAGGCTGGAACAGAGCGTTTGGGAGTGGACCAAAGAGGGACTTCGTCTTATCACCGACGAGGATCACCCCAAGCACCATGTTCCAGCGGCGCTGCTCCTGAAATGGCCAGCGTCTCTGAGGCCGGAGGACCCTCATTTTCCGGAGCCGGTGTTCGTCGACCACCTGCAGTTCAGAACCGCCGCCGTTGCCGCGCCAGAGGCCCCGGATATGGGAGAAGCGTTCGGTCTAATTCGGCTGGATCTCCGCACGGCGGGCACGTTCCTGTACCGTGGGGTAGGGGTGCCCTCAGTTGCGCAACACGACCGTGAACTCTCGGTCCAGCTGACACGGGACCGGGTTAGACTCAGCGACGGGCTCCTGGATCTTTGGCGTGACATGCGCACGGTCGAGGAAGGCCTGCTGCTCGAGATTGCCCATCAGACCTTCTTCCCGCTCGAGCACACCTACGATTTGATCAAAAAGCAGATCGGCGAGATTGAGCTGGAGGCGCTCTCGCTGGTTGAGTCGGCTGCAAAAGCGGGTAAGAAGCAGACCGCGAAGCTGGCGACTGACCTGCAGTATTTATTGGAGCACAGTTCGAGCATTGACAAGCTCTACCGAGATCTTTCCGGGCTGTCCGCGGCCGATCGTGCGCTTACCGACCCAGGAGAGTCGACGTGGCGGAGCCTGATGAAGAAGGTGGCCGCGCTCCCTCAGGATCTACAGTTGCGGAGCATTTTCGGGGAAAACCCGAAGGCTTTCCGATTGGATCTCATGCAGGTAGTACGCCAAGCCTTCGAGCGTCCGATTCAAGACCGACTCCGACCCGCCGCAGAGCCGCTGCGCAAGACCATCGCCAGGGTCTGGAGCGAGACCGAGCAGGTTAAGGACGTGGTTTCTAACACCTTTCATACGGCCATTCAGCACCTCACGTCAGAGGAATCGCAGGTCGATATGGCCGGTAGGCCGGCTGCCGAAGCAGACGCCGATCTCGCGGTCCTGATTTCTTCCGGGCTGGGCCGGGCCCGCGACTCTCTGGATGACCGGTATCAGTCGGTAGACACGGACTGGGCCCAGTTCGTCAGCCAACTCCACCGGATCCTGACGGACGATTGGAACAGCGCGTTCCGGACCGTTCAATCGGACGACTTCCTTGCGAAGCGTCTGCTCGGTGTGCAAACGCTGGTGTCCCGGCGAGCCGAGAAGGCGTGGGGCGGCTTCACCGATTGGACGGCGATAACAGCGAAGTCGACTGGCGCCGTATTCCGGCTGGTTCGTCGTCGTACAGCAGATCTGGTTCGGATCGGCCAGAGCGCTGTTGGCGTAAAGTGGTCGACAGAGGCAGAGCGCCATCGCGCCCTAGACACCGTCGCTAGCGCTCGTGCCCTCTACGCCAAGCTCCCGTTGGTCTACCGGAGGCTCTTTTCCGCGGAGCCCGTGATCGACCCGGGCTTGGCCGAGAATCGCGCCGACGATCTCCGGTCATTGCATCAGGTCATTGACCGCTGGAGGGATGGTCGAGGGTCTGGCGTGGTTGTCGCACACGCACCACTTGGAGCAGGGCGGACTTCGTTCTTGCGCCTGTTTGACCTGGCTTTCAAGGATGAGCTGAAGACGGTCCGGGTTTCGCTGGAATCCCGCGTCCAGACCGAATCAGAACTCGCCGCTGTCTTTGCTGGAGCCCTGTACCCGGAGGAGGAATTCGAGGGAGGATTTGTTGCGCTTGAGGCCCTGATTCAGCACCGGACTGCAGAGAGAAGTACAGTGGTTCTGGTGGACAACCTGGAGATGGTGCTCTTCCGGTCTCCGGGTGGCGCAACCCTCCTCAACCGACTCCTGCTCTTCTGGATCAGAACCGATGACTCGGTGGTCTGGTGCGCGGCTGCGAGCACGCTCGCATGGCAGTTCGCTGAAAAGACCGCCCCTGACTCCGCGCGCCTGGCGATATCGATGAAGCTGGCAACATGGTCGGCCGAGACCATCCAGGAATTGATATTAAAGCGTCATCGTCGTAGTGGCATCTCGCTGGCGTTCGCCGAGCCCACGGAACCGTCTCCCATCATCAAGCAGCGGCTAAAGCGCGCCAAGACCAAACAAGATGCCCAGCGCATTCTGTCGGGCGAATTTTTCGACGCCCTATTCAAGATCGCGGGCCAATCACCAACCCGGGCACTATTCGAGTGGGTTCGGGCGGGCACATTCAGCGAGAGCGGAGACCTACTGGTTCTCGATTCCATCCAGCCTCTGTCCTTCGGCTACCTGGAGCAGTTCGGGAACGACATCGCATTCACCATGCGCTCCTTCATGATCCACAACGTCCTGACGGTAGAAGAGCACGCACGCCTCTTCCGCACCTCCCAGGAAACCGCCTTAATGGCCTTCGAGACCCTCCTCTCCGCCGGCCTAATCGAAGCCCTAGACCCCGTAAAAGGCGCCGCCATCGAACCCGGAGTCCGCTACCGCCTCCGCCGCCTAGTCCTAGAACCCGTAATGCGCTCCCTAAAAGAACGCCACTTCGTCTACTAACGCTCTGGCTCGGGAGCAAAGCGACCCGACCGCGATCCGAGTCTCCGGCCTACCGCTCAGCCTCGACGATTCCCCGCAGCCGCTCCATGGACTCCGGTTGCTCGGTCATCTCGAGCAGCGGTTCCAGTTCGCGCCAGACCAAGTCCCAGTCCATCGCGCGTCCACTTCGCTGCGTGATCCGCTTGAGATCCACCCAGTCCTGCCCTCGCCCGGCCACAGTCTTGGTGATGGCCAGATCCTCGGCTGAGCAGCAATGCAGTGGCTCCTCGATACCGAAGTCGACCTCCACGGCGCGATCAAGCATTCCCCGTTCGTACGGCATGAACGCCAGCGAGGCGTCCACCCCCTGTCCCGACTCTGAGCGTCCCAGGTACATCCGGGCGGTTTTCGCCAGACGCCAGACGTCCTGTTCTCTGGATGTAATGGTCTTACCAAGCGCTTCGACCACCCTCTGCTCTTCCCCGAGCGGACACCACAGGGTCAGATCGATGTCGTCCGTCTGCCGGACCTCGCCCCATCGCTGCAGCGCGATGCCCCCAATGAAGCAGAACTCGAGGCCTTCGTCCCACAGCGCACGTTGCACCCTCAATGCGGCCTGAAACAGCCAAACATTGGGTTCACGCACCCCATGCACCCGGTGCATCTGCCCCAGCCAGTCCTCGCGCCCCAGGTTGCGCAAGTCCCTGACCCGGTATTCCTCCGCCAGCTGGTAGCCGCGGAGTTGCATGGCCCACTGTTCCTTGAGATCCATCACCCAAATATAGAGCGCCCACACCCGCCAGCCGGTCTCTCTGAGCGAGGCGGACGCAGTCCGCCTAAGCGCCCAGCTATACCGCAGGTGTGTAAATCCGCCCGAGATCTTTCGCAGATCAAGGCGTCAGAGGCGAGGGGAGTGAGGCGTACTCCTGTACGCCGCAGCGAGCCGAGTCCGAAGGACAACGCCGAGCTGCGGAAGAGACCGGGTGGATTTACCCGATGTGCATTTGGAGTTCCTCGCGCCGATGCTTCTGACGAAGCTTCCGAAGCGCCTTCTCCTTGATCTGGCGTACACGTTCGCGGGTCAAACCAAAGCGCTGGCCAATCTCCTCGAGCGTCAGAGGATGCTCGCGGCCGATACCGAAGTACAGGCGCGTGATCTCTGCCTCGCGGGGGTGCAGCAGCGAAAGGGCACGCTCAATGTCAATCTTGAGCGACTCATCCATCAGGGTGTCGTCCGGCGAGGTGTCCTCGTCGTTCGGCAGCACGTCCAGGAGGCTGTTGTCGTCGTCCTCGTTGAACGGGGCGTCCATCGAGAGATGACGACCGGTGTGCTGCATAGCCTCGCGCACCTTTTCGACATCCACCTCAAGCTCTTGGGCGAGCTCTTCGATGTTGGGCTGGCGTTCGTGGGTCTGGGACAGACGGGCGCTGGTCTTCCGGATCTTGGAAATCGTTCCAATCCGGTTCAGCGGAAGCCGTACTACGCGACTCTGCTCGGCCAGAGCCTGCAGAATAGCCTGGCGAATCCACCAGACAGCGTAGGAGATAAACTTGAACCCGCGAGTCTCATCAAACCGCTGCGCGGCTTTGATGAGTCCGTAGTTGCCCTCATTGATGAGGTCAGCGAGTGTCAGGCCTTGGCCTTGATACTTTTTTGCAACAGACACCACAAAACGAAGGTTTGCCCGGGTCAAACGATGCAATGCATCCTGATCTCCCTGCTTGATCCGGCGAGCCAGATCCACTTCCTCCTGCGGGGTCAGCAATTGGATTTGACCTATCTCCTGGAGATACTGGTCGAGCATCCGTTGCTGGCGCGGGACGTACATATACCTTCTTCCTGGTTAAGACTTGTGGGCTGCGATCACCGGGTGGGCTCCGGGGTATGCCTTTCGCGGCGGCTCTTCACTCGTTTCGGCGGGTCTTGTTCCCGTCCGGTTCCGCGTTACAAGGCAATTGATCACAGTGGATGTAATTGTTCGGAAAGCCCTTATTACTCAGTACTTATGACGATGAGTCATTGAATGTTTCAAGCGTTTTGATCACGCCGTCTGCTATGGTTCGCTCCTCGCTCATGCGGGGAACTTTGGTCTGTGCGCTAACACGACCACGGGAAAATTTTAGCCATTTCAGGAACGTACCCGGGGCAAGTGGAACGATCTGAGGCATCCCGAAAGCACCGCATTCCCGTCGAATAACGTAGTGGCGATTCACGTCTTGTAAGTACGTATCAATTGTGCCGGCTAGTGCTGAGATGTCGTCTGGCGGATGATCAAATTCTATCAGCCACTGATGGCGCGGCGGAGTCCGCCCTTTCGGCGGCAGTGCGGCAATGTGATAGTCCCGAAATCGATCGCCGCTTGTCGCACAAGCGTGTTCCAGGGCCGCCCGCGCCTCGCCCCCGAAAATGGCCTCTCCATAAGCGTCTAGCATCTCGCTGGTTCTGCCGGCAACCACAATTCGGTGAGGCTCGAGACTGGTAAAGCGGACAACATCACCAACTCCGTAGGCCCACAACCCACTGCAGGAAGTGACGTGCAGTCGGTAGCGCACATCCACCTCCACATCCCGAATGGTGTAACGACGGGCCGTCTCGGGTTCCTCGTCCATCCGGGTGAACTCGAAGAACACGCCGTTATCCAGGTGGAGCAGCATGTCGGTCTCGCCTGACCGGGTCTGAAAGGAGAAGACGCCTTCGGAGGCGCCGTAGGACTCGATGAAGTCCATATCCTCCCCACCTATCTGCTCCTTCATGAGTGCCCGGTAAGACGACAGCGCCACGGCACCGGAGAAAAACACCTTCAGATTCGGCCAAACTTCGCGCACTGTGGTGGCTGAGGCCCCCCGCTGCCGATTGAACTCGTCGATCAGCATGGGAAAGAATACAACCGCCCACGACGGCACCATGGCCATACAGGTCACGTTCATCCCCATGGTTCGGGTGACCATCGCCTGCAGTTTGTCTTCCCAGCGGGGCATGAACAGCACATCCTCGTCCACTGCCTGCAGGAAGCGCTTGACCCACCATGGACCAAAGAGATACATGAGGCCACTCATCTCGCCCACCCACGTACCTGACTGGCCAGGCTCTTCGTCGATGCGGCCCGGGACCGAAAGGAGACGCCCGGTCATGAACTTGAGACTCCCGGACGAGCGGGCGTAATTCAGCGCCGTTGACAAAGTGAACCGCCTGTTCGAATCCAGCATCTCCAAACTCAGCGGAATGATCTTGCCGGCCGAGGCGGTACCACTGGATACCGCGAAGTGCTGCGTCACCCCCGGCCAAAGAACATCAGGGGCTCCCAAGCGCATCCGAGCCACATCGTCCCGGTACGCCTCGTAGTCGGTGAGCGGCACCCGCTCCTGGTAGGCTGAGACCACGTCGGCCTTCGAAAGCAGATCCCGAAATCCAAGACGCAGGCCCCACTCGGTCCCTGCCGCCTTGCTCAGCAAAGACCTCAACAACGCTTCCTGGGTCCCCACCGGGTCTTCCTGAAACCGGTCGAGGGAGCGTAAGAGCGGCAAGGCGCCGAGGACGTCGGTAACAGGCATGCAGGACCGCGCCGAGATGGCGCAATTCTTTGGGGGAGAGGCGAAACCGATCCTGGTAACCCGGTGTCTATCTCTCCCTAATCGCTGGTGCCCAAAAAGATTCACCCCCGCCCGGTGCGTTCAGATCCCCTCGTATTGCGTCTTCCCGGTCTATCGGTGGCTTGTTCGCCGGGGACGGTGCACGTTATGGGCATTCTCAACGTCACCCCGGACTCCTTTTCCGACGGCGGAAAATTCTTGGACCCGGGTCTCGCGGTTGCCCGGGCACGCCAGATGGCGGAAGAGGGCGCACTGTTTATTGATGTCGGTGGCGCATCGTCCCGACCGGCTGGGCAGACCTACGGCGCCGGTGCGGAGCCCGTGCTGGCCGAAGTGGAACTCGAACGGGTCCTTCCCGTCGTCAAGGCCATCGTCAGACAGCTGCCCGAGGTGATTATCTCGGTCGACACCTTCCGTGCAAGTGTAGCCGAGGCGGTAATAGCGGAGGGCGCCCACCTCATCAACGATATCACAGCACTCAGACATAGCCCAGAGATTGCCGACCACGTGGCAAAGGCAGGGGCCGGCCTGGCGCTGATGCACTCCCGCGGTTTCGTCGGTAGCATGCCGGCCGAGGCCAGCTACAAGGACGTGGTCGCGGAGGTGACCGCATCACTCGTAGACGCCGCCCGTCAGGCTCGGGAGAAGGGTGTTAATTCCATTCTTCTGGATCCGGGTTTCGGTTTCGGGAAATCGGTAGAAGACAATTTCCGCCTCATCGACGGAGTGGACCGGTTGACCTCGGCTGGATACCCTGTGCTGGTGGGGATCTCGAGAAAGTCGAGTATCGGCGTGGCCCTGGGCTCTGCAGACCGTCCTGCACCCGTCGCCGACCGACTGTTTGGATCACTGGGTGCGACGGCGGTGGCGGTCATGCGTGGCGCTTCAATTGTCCGGACCCACGATGTCCGGCAGACCTCGGAAATGATTCGTGGCCTGTTGCCCTCGGCCGGAAGATCCATAGTGTAGCCCGAGGCAGTCAATGCGTATCATGCTACATCCTCCGCCTCGTCCTGAACAGAGCCACCATTGACCTTATTTGACTGGGTCATACCCATCCGCGTAGTCGACCTAGTCGAGGTCGGCCTGGTTGCGTGGATTCTGTACAAGCTCTACCAGTGGATGCGGGGCACCATTGCGGTGCAGATTTTCGTCGGCATTCTGGCGCTATACCTGATCCAGGTATTGGTGACTGCCGCCGATATGACGATGCTGCAAGCCCTGTTCGGCTCAATCAGCGATGTGTTCGTCCTGGCCGTGATCGTGCTGTTCCAGCCGGAAATCCGACGGCTGCTCCTTTTGGTCGGCCAAAACCCGTTGGTTAGAAGGTTTATGTCTTCGCCTGCCCAAGAGGAACGCATCTCTTCCATCGTGGCCGCGGTCAATGAGATGAGTGAGCGCAAGATCGGTGCCCTCATCGCCTTCGAACGGACCGCGGGACTTCGGGGATATATCGAGACGGGCGCCCAGCTGCACGCCTATATCACGCGGGACCTGCTCCTGACGATTTTCTACTCGCAGAACCCGCTCCACGATGGTGCCGTGATTGTCCGGAACGGCAGAATTGAAGCGGCGCGGTGCATCCTGCCCGTCTCTGCCAACATGAACATTGCCTCAGACCTCGGCCTGCGTCACCGGGCCGCTATCGGACTGACCGAGCAGACGGACGCTGTGGTGGTGGTCGTCTCCGAGGAGACGGGCCTGATCTCCTATTCCATCGAGGGTCGTCTTGACCGCGGCGTTTCCTCTGGTGACCTGCGCCACAAACTCCTGGAGGCCCTCTCGCCGCAGCTAACCCCCGCCGAGGAAAAGACTGATGGCTGATCTGGATCCCCGTCGCCGCTTTCGTCGCCAGCGTCAAGACCTCGTTGACCTGCTTCGGGAGAAGGGTATCACTGACGAGCGTGTCCTTGCGGCAATCAACCGGGTTCCGCGACACCTCTTTATGGATCAGGCCCTGGAACAGCGGGCATACGAGGACGAGGCGCTGCCGATTGGATTGTCGCAGACCATCTCCCAGCCGTTTACGGTCGCGTACCAAACTCAGACCCTGGCCCCGGTCTCAGGCGAGCGGATTCTGGAGATCGGCACGGGCAGCGGCTATCAGGCGGCTGTTCTTTCGACGATCGGTGTCAGCCTTTTTACGGTCGAGCGCCTGAGGCCGCTCTTCGAGCGGACCCGCCCCTTACTGAAAGAGCTGGGGTACCGGGCGAATTGTCTACTAGGCGACGGCACCAAGGGCTGGGAGGCAATGGGGCCCTTTGACGGCATTGTTGTAACCGCGGGGGCAATCGACATCCCGCGCCCGCTACTGGACCAACTCAGGGTGCCTGCTGACGGGCAACCCGGCGGCCGACTAGTCATTCCCGTGGGCGGCTCGGGAGGTCAGACCATGCAGCGAATCGAGCGCACAGGCCAGAACACATTCGAGGCCCAGGAGCTGGAGACCTTCAGTTTTGTGCCGCTCATTCCGGACTAACCTACGCCAGACTCTCCGCCTGCCAGCTGCCCGACTCCAGGTCCACGCTGTCGACGACGCCCACAATCGTCGCGTCCGTTGGCGTCAGTGCGGGCCGGAAGGGAATCGTAGCCTCGGCGGACGAGACGTAGATCACGTGATCGCCGGGTCCCGCGTCCATGGTATCCAGCGCAATGAGAGGATCTCCGGCGTTCTGGCGGTCGAAGGTCAACGGCTGGACAATCAAGAGGCGGCGCCCCTTCAGGGTCTCGACTTTGCGCGTCGCCCAGACGTTTCCTATCACAAGGCCAAGGTTCACGCGGGGCCGTCCATCGCGGAAATATCCATCTTGTCTACTATGGCCGTGATCACCGCGTCAACAGGCCGGTTCTTGGTCACAACGGTCTGGCGGGCACTCGAACCCTGCGCGAACAGCACCGTCTCCCCGACGCCTGCGCCGACGCTGTCGACTGCTACAAGGAATTTGTCCTTCAATGTGCCGTCCAAATTCAGCTCGCGAACAATCTGGAGGGTCAGCCCCACCAGTTGCTCGTCCTTGCGGGTGGCCCAGACGGTACCAATGACTTTTCCCAGCGTCATGCGTGTTCAGTGGTTTCCGAGATTAATAAGTCTCAGTCAGCAATATCGGAACTACCGTGATGGGTAGCAGAACCGTTTGGCAGCGCGACTCCCGGATACGGACCCGGGACGTTGAACCACGACAGAACCGTGGCCGCGTGATCGCGAAATGAGGACCGAAGGCCCAGATCCGCGGATTCGCCGGGCTGGAAAAGCAGGATAGGAACGTACTCCCGCGTGTGATCAGTGCCCGGATAGGTTGGGTCGTTGCCATGATCTGCGGTGAGCGCGAGGGCACCTGAATTCGGCATCGCCGCACGAATCACCGGAAGCGCCTCATCAAATTCCTCGAGGCTCTTCGCAAATCCCAAAGGATCGTTGCGATGGCCGAACTCCTGATCGAAATCTATGAGGTTGACCCAGATGTAGGTAGGCGTTCCATCCCACGCTTGCAGTCTGTCCAGAAGCGTCTGAATCCCGACGTCATTGCGACCCGTCTTCAGGCTTTCGTCGAAGCCCACACCGGCGAACAGGTCCGCGACCTTTCCGACCGACACCGTGCGAACGCCCTGATCCTGAAGCCGCTCCTGGAGGGTCGGGGATTCGGGGGGCATCGCAAAGTCCTTTCTCTTCTCCGAGAGTCGCCGGAAGTTTCCTTTCGGCCCGGTGAAGGGGCGGGCGATGACGCGCCCCACGGCGTGGGGACCGGTACACACCACATGCCGTGCCAGTTCACACCATGCGTAAAGGGTCTCAAGTGGCACCACATCCGTGTGGCAGGCCACCTGAAAGACCGAATCCGCTGAGGTATAGATAATCGGATGGCCTGAGTCAACGTGAGCTGCGCCAAGTCTCGCGATGATCTCCGTACCGGAGGCGACTTCGTTCCCCAGCGTCCCCGCCACGCCAGTTTCCTTCCCGAATGCGGCCAGCAGGCTTTCAGGGAAACCCCTAGGGTAGGTAGGGAATGGCTCCTCCAGCGTCAAACCCGCCAGCTCCCAGTGTCCGGTGGTTGAATCCTTCCCTGCCGAGCGTTCCTGCATCCGCCCCCAAGATGCCTGCGGGTCCACGGTCGGGGGTACGCCCTCCAGATGGGCGATATGGCCGAGACCGGCAGCGGTCAGGTTGGGCAATCTTGGCAAAGCCGTTTCGCAGACATGACCCAGCGTGTTGGACCCTTCGTCGCCGTAGTCTGACGCGTCTGGCTGATGCCCTATTCCGACCCCGTCGAGCACGATCGAAACAAAGAGCGGAGCTCGAGAGGCAGCGCTCACCCTATTCAAGGATGATGCATTCGCCCGTCTCATAGGACTCCCTCAGCGCGGAAGTCGCATCGGCGCGAAGTAAATCCGCGCCCTTGTGCCGATCCGACATGATGGCCACTCCTACGCTCAGTCCCCCGACGAGTCCGCTGGGGTCCTCACGGAAACGCTGAAGCAGGACGGATGCCCATCTCGCCGCATCATCGGCAGACTTCCTGTGCATCACTCCGAAGGTGAGATCTCCAAACCGCTCCACACGCGCTTCCAGTGAGGAACTGGCGAGTCGTTGGGCCAGAACACGCTCCGCAGCAGTTTTGTCCGAGTCGCTCAACTCGCTCTCTAGATGAACCAGGGCAAGCGCCAGGGGCTCCGCCAATCCGCGCGCATTCGACATTTCTTCCGCGATGATCTCGCGACGCGGCCGCAGCGCGCCTGCCGGCGACCGCGTCGGCTCCGAGTCCGTGGCATCACTCACCAGTGACTTGACCAGGCGGCCAAAGTCCCGCATCAGCCTGTCGGCGTCCTCGTCTTCAAAGGCCTCCGGGCTCATGCTGTCGCACACCAGGAGGTAGGGATGCTCTCCCGTGGTCAGGGTGATGAACGCCACCTTGTTGATGGCAATGGGCTCGTGATAGTATCCCAGGCGCCGCGCGTTGAATCCCTTGGGGCCGTTGCACCTGGTGATGATCGGCTCAAGCGTGGCTCCGGCCGTAACCAGAAGCTTTGCCACCGTGAAGTGTCCCCCACTCCTGGCGAACGAATTCTGCGATACCATCGCCTCTACCGAGTAGCCCAGAGGTGCTTTTTCTTGACGGAGCAAGGTGACTGTCGTGGCCGAAAGGGCCGACCTGAGACCTCTGAGAACGGAGAGGACGACGTCACCTCGTAGGGTCTCGGAAACACCTTCAACCATAATTTTTGGCGTTCTAGCGCGCTTGCGAACAACGCCTACCCCAGAGATGTGGGGGCGTGCTTCACCGAGTACGGCGGAATCCTGATTCACGTTCATCGCCTCGGTTTCAGTGTTCTTCTCATCGGGTTCCGAATGCGAAACGCGAGTTCCTGGACCGAGTTCTGAACTCTGCGAAGCTCTGTCCACCCGGACAGACTCCCTGGCGAGCGGGCCGGTGGGCGGCATTCTCTGGGCCGGCCACCCGTTCTCCTCCTTGCTGGCACTGGGATGGGCCTTCTGCACCGGCCTTATTTCCATGATCCCAAAGGACTTCAAGTCATCCTTGGGCTCAGAAACCGTGACAGGGCGTGAGCCGGCGACGGCCGTCCTCCGAAGTCTCTTTCTGGTATCGAGTGTGAGGATCACTGCAGCTCCTATGAGCATCCCGGCGGAGACCAGATAGAGCCAGGAGATACTCAACACGAAGGCCAACACCATCGATACGACGGCGAGAATGATAAACAGGACGCGAATCATGCGTCGTACGGGTGGGCAATGAGTGTGGCCGAATATGACATGTGAGGGGTAAGGCAAGTTACCCGCCGATGGAAGGCCTTGTCAACGTCGATGGGTTTCGATTTGAGACCTAATCGGACGGCGTTTGTCTCCATGTGACACATATCGGCCGCTTTTCAGCCCTATTCGCCCGTTGGCATGGCTATTGACAACATTCTGGACAGACTGACCGGCGTATCGCAGCGCCTCGCTTCGGTACCTGTGGGACACTGACCGGCCCCGCCCATCCGAAGCACCGTGAAGACTTGACCTGCGTCTGAGAAAGGACGCGACTCCTGTGTGGCAGCCCCTCCTTGCGAGACATCGCAGGGAGGGGCTGCTGTATATATTTGATACGTTTTTTGATACGCTATTTGCGCATGTATTCGTTTGCGACTGGCATGGTTGTTGGAGAACCCCCAGGAGACGATGTACACACTTACTGCGCGGGCCGCTGGCCAACACCAACGCACCCCGCCACCTGACAACATGATTCAGCGCCGAATCGCACTTTACGCATTCCGTGCACTGCTGCTCGCCAGTCTACTGGCCTTTGTGGCACCCGTAGAGAAGGCCGTGGCTTTCGACGGGGCGGCCGTTTGCTACGTTGTAGCAGACAACACAAACGAAGGCCTCGACAGCCTGAGTCGCCTTGATGGCGCTCAGGAGGTGTTCATCGGGCAGACCGGCTCCACCTATGTGGAGGCCATCTCGTTCCAGCCTGGCTCTGGTGTCCTCTTCGGGGTGGATAGCTCCAAGTTTGGGAGCCTCAACCTGACCACCGGCGCCTTCTCCTTTATTGGCGGAGTCGGTTCGGGCAATGGGGCACTGGGCAGCCAGTACTTCGGCGACATTGACGGTCTGGCCTTCGAGCCGTACTCCGGCGTCCTCTACGCTTCCGTACGTCGCGAGGCCGAGGACCTGCTCATTCAGATCGACCCCACCACGGGTGCGGCGGTCCAGAATGCGTTCGGATACGGAGCGACCTACATCGTCATCGAGAGCTTCAATAGCAGTCACGGCGTTCTGGACGATGTCGATGACATCGCGATTGATCCGAAAGACGGCCGTCTCTTCGGCATCGTCAACAAGGACGGTACGATGAGCCGGCTAGTGGCCATTGACAAGGCGAACGGTGCCATCACTGACATTACGGACCTCGACGTGGAGAACATCGAGGGGCTCGGCTTCTCCGCCGACGGAACGCTGTTGGGCGTCCGTGGTGACTCAGATCAGAAGGTTGTGATCATCAACCAGGCCACCGGCAAGACCACTGTTCGCGCCGAGCTTGGGACCAACGGTAGCTCCGACTACGAGTCCATCGCCTGCCTAACCGACGCGGTCAATAAGATCTCGGGGACGGTCTTCGAGGACACCAACTACGACGCGCGGTTCGATTCCGGTGATGTTCGCTTCCACGGCGCCACGGTCAATCTCTACCGCGATGTTAACGGCAACGGGAAGATCGACGCTACCGACACGCTCGTGGGCAGTGAGACTACCGACTACCGCGGCGAGTACCTCTTCGTGATCTCGGCAAAGGGTCAGTTTCTGATCTCGGTCAACGTCTCGACGCTGCCGGATCACGCCCAACTCACCACCACCGATCTTCACTCGGCCACGTTCTTCACCTATGGCCAGCACGATCGCGGCAACGACTTCGGCTTCACCGACTACGGCCAGAAGCAGATCGACCTCGAGCTGACCAAGGAAGTTGATACGTCTTCGCCCAAACTCGGAGACACCGTCACCTTTACGATCACCGTGGTGAATGCTGGACCGAGCGCCGCTACCGGTGTACTGGTCCGGGACATCATCCCTTACGGCCTCGAGTTCGAAGGTGCCTGGACCACTCAGGGAGCCTATGACTTCATGACCGGCTTCTGGACCATTGGCCAGTTGGCCGCCGGCAAGACGGCAGTGCTGGACATCAAGGCCGCTGTGGCAATCTCGCACACCATCGAGAACATCGCTCAGGTCAGTGCGGCCAACGAAGTTGACATCGACTCTACCCCGGACAACGGAGACGCTACCGAGGATGATCAGGACAACGCGCTGGTTACTGCCCGGACAACGACTGCCTACACCCCGTCGGATTGTACTGATATGGGCACGATTACGGCGCTGGTCTATGACCCGGTCCACGACCTGCTATACGCAGGAACCGAGACAGGTGGCGTGCACATCTCGAACGATCTCGGTGGAAGCTGGCCGCCGTTCCTCCAGACCGATAACCGTGTTCCGATCCGGGACATTGTGATCTCCAAGACTGGCGTGGTCTACGTGGCCACCGCAGGAGCTGGCGTCTTTGTCACCGATACGCAGGGCGAGAGCTGGAATAACGTTGGCCCTGCCGACGCCACCTTCCAAGACATCGACCTCTATGATCGGCGCGTCCAGATCTATGCCGCCTCCAGGGGCAGCGTCGAGGTCTGGGACGGCATGAACTGGAGCCAGGCCGGTACCAACTCCAACCCCTTTGGCACCAAAAAGGTGACAACAGTTGCGGTGGACGACGCCACCGGACTCGTCTTTGCTGCGGCGCCAGGACTGGGCGTCTACGTCCTCTCCAACGGATGGTGGAAGCCGATGGGAGCAGGTCTGCCGGTTGGCGTGATTAACGCGCTCTATGCTGTGGACGGCGCGATCTACGCCGGAACCAACACCGATGGCATCTACCGTCTGGAAAGCGGCCTCTGGAAGAAGTTCGGATACGGATTGGACGATAAGGCCATCGAGACCATCGCTACCGGTGCCGACGGCAAACTGCTAGCAGGTACCCGCGAAATGGGCGCCTACTACTATGATGCGTCAAAGGACCTCTGGATCAACGCGGTCAACCTGCCGGTCTACACGGTCTCGGCCGTGACCTCGGCACCGACCGGTGAGATCTTCGCCGGTACGCCGGGCTCGGGCGTCTATGCCTTCATCGACAGCAACATGGATGGCGAACTGGACCAGTGGCGTCACGTGGCGGCCCTGGTGGTGAATGCGGTCATTCAGGACCTCGTCAAGACGGAGACCGGTGAGATCTTCGCCGCAACCTACGGATACGGGGTGCTTTACTCGAATGACGGTGGACAGTGCTGGACCCGGATGAACCGCGGGTTCGAGAACCTCTACACCTACGCCATCGAGCGGAATTCGGCGGGCACTCTGTTCGTCGGCATCTGGGCTGACGGTAAGGGCGGTGTGTGGCGCTCGGATGACAACGCGCGGAACTGGCAGTTCTTGGATCTCGGCAACCGCCAGGTCCTCTCGCTGGCTATTGATTCTCAGGACGAGGACATCATGTACGCTGGTGTAAACCTCGATTGGGGTTCTGTCTACCGCTCCATGGATGGCGGCTACACCTGGACGCAGCTGAACTCGTTCGGCGATCCGGCTTGGGCCATCCAGGTCGATCCCAACAACTCTCACCACGTCGTAGTCGGCACGGTTGGTCGCGGCGTCTGGGAGTCCTATGATCGTGCGGAGACCTTCACGCAGATTCAAGGCCACTACGGGCTCCCGACTGGCGCGTGGGATCTCCACTTCGGTCCGAAGTATGGCCCCTATGACGGCCAAATGTTCGCAGCCACGCCGCAGGGTGTGTATGCACGGATCAATGGGAAGCTGGAGCTCTTCGGCGAAGGCAGTGAGGACTACGACGTCCGCACGATTGCCTTCATGGGCGACACGATCTTCGCCGGCACCTGGGGCCGCGGCGTTCTAGCCTACAACGCCACGACCGGCAAGTGGGTGGACGCTGGCTTCGGCGACCTTCCTGTCCTGGCCTTCGCAGTTCACGAGGAAAGCCAATCGCTGATCATTGGCACCAGCGGTTCGGGCATCTTCGTCGGTCACGGTCTGGCAGCGTCCTCCGGGACGGCAACGGCCACCGAGGACGAGGTAAAGGACCTCCCGGTTGGCTTCAGCCTGAACGCAGCCTACCCCAACCCGTTCAACCCGCGCACCTCGATTCCCTTCGAGCTGGCCGAGTCCGCTGAGGTCCGCCTTGCGATCTACGACCTGCTCGGTCGTGAGGTCTCGGTACTGGTCGATGGGCTGGTCACCGCCGGTCACCACCAGGTGGCGTTCGACGCGGGACAGGTACCGAGCGGGACCTACCTAGTCCGGATGTCTGCCGGCAGCGAGCAGCGGACCATGACGGTGACGCTGATCAAATAGGGTTCACGCCCTCGGGCTGACCTCTTTCAACATCGGCCAAGCGGCCGTCTGCTCCTCTCGGAGCAGACGGCCGCTTGGCGTTTGTGGGTATCACGCTGCGACTGGGCGGAGACTGAATCCGGCCATTGGGGCCTGATTCAGCCGATACGAAGTGCCTCTTGCCGTCTGGCAGGGTTGTCGATGTGAAGGGTCACCTTCCTTTATATGCTGAGGTGGTATCGGTGGACACGCCCTCCGGCGCGTCTTGGGATTCCGGGGACAAGACGTGGACCATCGAGCACATTGAGGTTGGCGGGCGTATGGAGTTCGGAATCGTTGTCAAGTTCAACTCCAGCAAGCTGGCGTTGAGAAATTGTGCGTCCATCGTCCACGCCGATCAGGACGATCACGATTCAACCCCAGAAAACTTCAACTGGGTGCCAGCCGGGCATGATGAATCCTGTGCCGACGCTTCCCAGATTGACCTTGAGTTGACCAAGACGGTTTCGGACGAGAACCCGACCAAGGGCGACGAGAACGGCAACGGGGTCAATGATGCGGGTGAGCCCGGTCTCGCAAATGTGATCGTTAACCTGATCAGTCCTGGACCAGATGGCATCTTCGGCACGACCGACGATGTGATCGAGGCAGCGACCGTTACGACAGCCAACGGTGGATACTGGTTCACGGATATTCCGGAAGGCCCGTACCGGGTCGATGATGAAGCCGAGGTCAGTGTCTGGGTGGGTACGCCGCCTGCTACCGACGCCATCTGCTACATCATCGACCCGGTAAAGAGAACACGCCGTGGAACTCCAGGGACGGGCTGTCCAAACTCACTTCTGAGGGCCGCGTATAAACCATCATAGGTCGCACCGGAACGCTGATGGTTGAGTCGATGGCCTTCAATCCTTGGACTAGCGTCCTCTACGCAGCCGATGCGAATTCGCTGGGCACCATCAACCTGCAGACGGGCTACTACACCGAAATCGGTGAGTTTGGCTTCGGCGAAGGCTGGATGGCAAACGGCGACTATCGTACCCGCGGCCTGTAGGATGCTGACGGCCTGGCATTCGATGCCTTGAACGGTGACCTCTGGGCAGGCCGGGCGAAAGCTCGGCCTGCCCTTTTTTATGGAGCTTCGTCCACCTTCCCTACTTTCCGGAGGGACTGGACCAGATAGCCAGGCAGTCAGACAACCCCGACCCAACGATGGCATGAAGGCAGCTTGGTACGAGCGGCAGGGCCCTGCCCCCGACGTCCTAAATATTGGCGAGCTGCCCACCCCGAACGCGGGGGAAGGAGAGATCCGCATCCGGGTACTGGCATCCGGCATCAACCCCGGGGATGTAAAGAAGCGACAGGATTCGTTCGGCGTGGGGATGCCTTACCCCCGAGTCATCCCGCACAGCGACGGCGCCGGCGTGGTTGACCAGGTGGGACAGGGCGTTTCATCCGATCGGATTGGAGAACGGGTTTGGTGTTTCGGCGCCCAGAGCTATCGCGCGTTCGGCACCGCCGCAGCGTGGGTCGTTGTGCCTGCCGAGCAAGCCATTCCGCTGCCTGAATCCGTCTCAATGGAACAGGGCGCTTGCCTGGGGATCCCCGGGCTGACGGCACACCGCGCGGTGCACTCAGGCGGTCGCGTGAGCGGCCGAACGGTGTTGATCCAGGGTGGCGCCGGGGCAGTGGGTCAATGCGCCGTTGCGCTCGCCGGACACGCGGGCGCACGCGTGCTCGCGACGGTTCGCTCGGAACAGCAGGGACAAACGGCATCGCACGCCGGTGCGGACGCGATTATCCGAACGGATGGGCGAGAGACTCTGGCCGTGGTTGATGAAATCCGGTCCCACGCTCCAGATGGAGTCGATCACATCGTAGAGGTGGCGTTCGACGCCAACATCAGGATCGATGAGCAGGTCCTGGGCCTGCGAGGCTCGATCGCCGCTTACGCTACGGGAGCACCCGAGCCTTCGATCCCGTTCTGGCCCCTCCTCTTCAAGAACGCGCGGCTATTCCTGCTGGGAAGCGACGACTTCCAGTCCTCTGAGAAGCAGGCGGCGGCGCGCGATCTGAACGAGGCGCTGGTGTCCGGATGGTCTGGCTTTTCGATATCGGACCGTCTTCCTCTTGAGGAGGTCGCAGAGGCCCACCTACGGATCGAGTCTCGCGGCGCCAAGGGCCGTGTGGTCCTTGAACTCGACACCGAATAGGCAAGGCGCGAGTCGGAGTGCAAACGGGCGGGTTGGCGAGCCCCAGCCGAGGCATTACGCAGAAAAAATCAGGATTATCGCACCTGTGTTACGATTTGTCTGAAAGGCCTGATCCGGACTCCGAAACAGCCCAGAAACGGCTATCACGTCCGAATTCTGTGATTCCGGCGTCGCGGCCGAAGCATCGCTGACCGGACATTTGCAGTCGCTCTGTCCGATCCGTTTCAGGCCCTCGGGATGCAACATTTCGGCCCGCTTAGAGACCGCAAATCCCCATCTCACCCTCGTTATAACCTCTGGTCGCAGTCAGGAACCCCTGGCCAAGACCCGAGCCGGATCAACGGAGGTTGCGCTCTACCGACTCGATGGCAGACTTCGGTCTGCAATCACATCCCCCGGCGTCCGCTGAACCATACACAAGATCGGATCCAACCATGTTGGAAGAAAGCTACGTCATGACTACACACAATCGCATTCGCTCGCGCTCTCGCGCCTCGATCGCAGACTTCACTGCGTGGGCGCTCTTCGCGCTCCTGCTCCTTGCAGTTGCCCTGCCGGCCGCCGCACAATCCTATTCGCCCAAGGTTGACCTTGAGCTAACCAAGACCGTTGACAAGCAGTACGCTGCCAAGGGCGAGGATGTGATCTACACGATCACCGTTGCCAACAAGCCTTTCTACGGATCGGCCGCGAAGGCAACGAACATCTATGTAAAGGATTACCTGCCCTACGGGTTGACCGCCCTTGCCTACTCGGCCACTACCGGTGGCCAGCACGGCATCACCTTTGATCATAACACGCTCACGTGGAAGATTGAATGGCTGAACCCCGGTCAGTCGGTTGACCTCCAGTTCAAGGCTCGCGTCAACGAGATTGGCGAGTTCAAGAACTGTGCAGAGATCTGGGATGCCGATCAGGAAGACATCGATTCGAAGACCGGGGCTGAGGCCTACGCTCCTCTCGCCGGTCTATACAACGGTGAGGATGACGAGGACTGCGCGGAATTCTGGGGCGTGGCCTCCGGATCCATTTCCGGGATGGTCTTTGACGACCTGGACGGCAATGGCCTCTTTGACAGCTATGAAGGCGGTCTGGAAGCGTTTGAGATTGACCTCAACACGATCGGCCACGACCACACCTGTGGTACGTACGACGATACCGAGATCGCTTTTATCGATTCCGATGCCTACGGCAACTACACGTTCTGGGATGTCATCCCGGGCACCTACTGCGTCGAGATTGACGACATCACGATTCCCCACGGCTTTCAGCGGACGACGGGCAATCCAGTCAAGGTCAAAGTAGAGGCAGGTCAGGATGTGACCGACATCAAGTTCGGTTTCCTGAAGCCACGTATTGATCTCCAGCTCACCAAGGTGGTGGACAACGAGAATCCTACCGTAGGCGACAAGGTGACGTTCACACTGACGCTCACCAACAACAACATTGACAACTACGGCCAGACGGTGCCGACAGCAACCGCGACCGGGATTCAGGTAGCCGACTACCTGCCCCTCGGACTGCAGCTACACGAAGGTTCAAGCGGCTACGGCAGCACCTTCGACGCGGGCAATACCAAGTGGACGATTGACCGCCTGGAAGCAGGCAAGAGCATCTCGCTAGTACTGACGGCCCTGGTCGTCAAGGATGGAGAGTTGACCAACTGCGCCGAAGTCTGGGACGCATACCAGAAGGATCGCGACAGCAAGACCGGCGCTGAAGCGTACGGCCAGCTTGTCGGCGGCGCCCATGCAGAAGACGACCAGGACTGCGCCAGCCTCTGGGCACAGAAGCCGACCATCGACCTCGAACTGACCAAGGTGGTGGACAACGCCTACCCGACTGTCGGTGACAAGGTCAACTTCACGCTGACCCTGACCAACAATGACGAGTACGGCACGGTCAAGACGGCCACCGCTACCGGCATTCAAGTCAAGGACTACCTCCCACACGGACTGACCTTTCACGAGGCTTCTCCGCTCGGATACGGTGTTTCCTTTGACGAGAGCAGCCTCACCTGGCATGTCGACCAGCTCAAAGCCGGCAAGAGTGTCTCGCTGGTCATCAGCGCGCTCGTTTCCAAGGACGGCGAGTTCACCAATTGCGCTGAGGTCTGGGACGACAACGAATTCGATCGCGACTCCAAGACGGGCGCTGAGGCATACGGCGAACTCGTAGGCGGCCCCCATGCCGAAGACGATCAGGACTGCGCCTCTCTCTGGGCCAGCCCACGCACGATTGACCTCGAACTGACCAAGGTGGTGGACAACGCCTACCCAACCGTCGGTGACAAGGTGAGCTTCACCATCACCCTGAAGAACAACGACGAGTACGGCACGGTCGAGACGGCCACCGCTACCGGCATTCAAGTCAAAGACTACCTCCCCGCTGGTCTGGGTCTGCACCAGGCATACGCACCGGCTGGAACGCACTTCGACGCAGGCAGCACCACCTGGCGCATTGACCAGCTGGCCGCCGGCAAGAGCCTGTCACTGGTTCTTGAGGTGATCATCAACAAGGACGGCGAGTTCACCAACTGCGCGGAAGTCTGGGACGACTACGAGTTGGATCGCGACTCCAAGACGGGTGCCGAAGCAGGCGGAGAGCTTGTGGGCGGCGCTAACGCCGAGGACGATCAGGATTGCGCCTCTCTCTGGGCGACGCCGGCCTACATCGACCTCGAGGTCACCAAGACCATAGACAAGACCAACCTGACTCTTGGCGATACCGCCGAGTTCACGATTGTTGTAACCAACAACGACCAGTACGGTCCGGTTGTGAAGGCCACCAATGTGATGGTCACCGACTACCTGCCCCAGGGCTTCTGGTTGGTTGAGGGTTCCAGCGATCACGCCTCCTCACACGGCGTCACCTTCGATGACACCAACATCAAATGGTCGATCGAATGGATCGGTCCTGGCGATTCGGTTGTCCTCAAGCTGAAGGTGCGTGCCGAGAAGGCGGGCGAGTTCAAGAACTGCGCCGAGGTTTGGGACGATGATCAGGCTGACAAGGACTCCAAGACCGGTGCAGAGGCCGGTGGCGCTCTGGTTGGTGACGAGGATGACGACGACTGCGTCGACTTCTGGGTGGCCGACAAGCCGCTCATCGACCTCGAGCTTTCCAAGTCGATTGACGACGCCAACCCGAAGGTGGGCGACACCGTGAACTTCACGATCACCGTAAGGAATAACGATGTCGAGAACTACCAGCAGGTACCGACCGCGAAGGCCACCAACGTCTTCGTCAAGGACTACCTCCCCGCTGGCCTGTGGGTGCTCGAGGGTTCCAGCGACTACGCCGGATCCAACGGTGTCACGTTCGACACGGTCAACAACACCTGGATGATCGAGTGGATCGCGGCCGGACAGTCGGTGACGCTGAAGCTCAAGGCTCGGGTGGATCAGAAGGGCGAGTTCGAGAACTGCGCTGAGGTTTGGGACGCGGACCAGAAGGACCGTGACTCTCAGACTGGCGACATTGCTGGCGGCGCTCTCATCGGCAACGAAGACGATAACGACTGTGTGACTTACTGGGTCGGCGGTGGCGTGACGCCTCCAACCGGCAAGGGCTCTGTGACTGGTGTGGTCTTCCACGACCTCAACTACAACGGCATCCTGGACTACGGCGAGCAAGGAATCGCTGGATTCGAGGTTGACCTCACGAACCTAGGCTCGGACTACGCATGTGGTGGCTACGACGACACCGAACTCGCCACGAATGATACCGACCAGTACGGCGCCTACAGCTTCTGGGACGTTGACGCTGGTACCTACTGCGTCCGCATCCTGAACGCGGCCATCCCTTACGGCTACACCCGCACCTCTCCAGATCCGGTGAAGGTTGAGGTCACGGCCTATGGCGCGGTGGTTGTCAACTTCGGCTTCAAGAATGGCTACACTCCTCCGCCACCACCGCCCTCTGGCGACGCGCTCTGCTACCTGGTTGCAGACAACGACGGCGCTGGCTACGGAAGTGCTGACGTCCTGACCCGCCTCAACCAAGGCTCCTACCAGGATGTTGTTATCGGTGGCACGCACACCGAGATGATCGAGGCGATTGCCTTCAACCCCTGGAACAAGCAGCTCTACGCTTCGGACGCCCGCTCACTGGGCACCCTGGACCTCTACTCCGGCAAGTACACCAAGATTGGTGACTTCGGCGGCGGTGAAGGCGACGACGGATGGCTGACGTTCCTGGACGTTGATGGTCTGACCTTCGACCCCTACTCCGACAAGCTGTTTGGCTCGGTTCGCCGGACCGGCGAGCGTGATCTGCTCATCCAGATTGACGCTGCCACTGGTAGCGCTGTCAAGGACGCGTTCGGCTACGGCCGCGACTACTTGGTTATCCAGCCCGAAGCCGGTTCCTACTACGGACCGGAGTTGGACGACATCGATGACCTGGCTATCGATCCCGAGACGAAGCAGCTCTTCGCCATCAACAACCACGACGGCATGCACAGCCGCCTAGTGATCATTGACCCGACCACGGGTTGGATCAACAAGGTGGTCGAGCTGCCAGTCGACAACGTCGAGGGCCTGGCCTTCTTCAACAACGGCACCCTCTACGGCAGCGCCGGTGAAGGCACCGAAGGCATCGTGGAGATTGACAAGCACAGCCTGCAGGTCACCGTTCATGCTTCGATCGGTGTCGATGGTAACCGTGACTACGAGTCCATCGATTGCCTGACGGCCCCTCCCTCCTACCTCTCGGTAGCTGTGGTGACCGGAACGCAGGTGGATCTCTACCGCGACATGGACGAAGACGGCCTGGTGTCCAACACCGACCTCCTCGTCGCTACGACCCTGGCCGAAAACGGTGAAGCCATGTTCGCAGTCGCTGCAACAGGCGCCTTCCTGATGCAGGCCAACGATGCTGGCACGCCGATGGTGGTTGCTGCTGCGATTGACGGATATGGTCTGAACGTCGCTGTGGGCGGTGCTCTCGGAACGGCCAACGAGTCAGATCTCGATCTGCCCAGCGGCTTCGGACTGGCGGGCAACTACCCGAACCCGTTCAATCCACAGACCACGGTTCGCTTCGAGATGCCCGAAAGCGGTCAGATTCGCCTCTCAGTCCACGACGTCCTCGGACGTGAAGTGTCTGTCCTCGTGGACGGTGTCATCGGAGCCGGCGTGCACGATGTGACCTTCGAAGCCGGCGACCTCCCAAGCGGCACCTACATGGCCCGCATCTCTGGCGCCCTTGGCGTCCAGACGCGGACCATGGTCCTCCTCAAGTAAGCGGGATGCAGGACCGCAGGGCATATGCCCTGCGGTCCTGGCCTTTCCCGGGCGGGACTCCCTCGCCCTAAGCCCCAGCACCTGCTCACACACCGGACGACCATGTCACACTCTCTCCTCCATCAGATCGGCAAGGCCCTGCTGCCTGCTGCCACGGCGATCCTCCTAGGGATCCCGTCGGCGCAGGCCGCTTCGGGTTTCGACGCTGGGTCTGATCTGAAACTTACCAAGACGGTTTCTAACGCATCGCCGGCCATCGGCGAGCGGATAGATTTCACCGTCACGGTTCAAAACCACGGCGAGGCCACCAACCTGGCCAAGGTCAGGGATCTCTTCAACGACGGCGCCGACTGTGCCGAGGTAATCGGTCAGCCACAGTTCTCGCACGGCAACTGGACCGGGACGCCCGAGCAGGGCTTCCTCTGGACTGGCACCATGGCCGCCGGTCAGACGCTAACGGTCACACAGGCCGTACGGGTTACCTGCGACACCGCCTTCTCCAACAAGGCTTGGGTCTTGACATCAGGCTCCAACCCGGACACCAACAACAGCGGCCAGGAGGCCGAGGTGTGGGTCAGCCCCGTCCCAAGCACGGACATCGAGGTCATCAAAACCGTTTCGCACGCCGATCCCGTGGTCGGACAGCGCATTGAGTTCAACTTTACGGTCACCAACTACGGACCGGCCGTCTACGGCGTGGTCATCCGCGACGTGATGGCGGATCCCAACGGCTGCTTCGACCAGATCAACCGCCCAGCGGTTTCCCGCGGCTACGCGCAGGTTGCCGACTACAAGACCGTCAACTGGGTGCTGGACCTGGGCGCCGGCGAGTCGGCCACCTACAGCCAGTACGGATGGGTCTCCTGCAATACGACATTCACCAACACGGCCACCGTCGAGAGCGGCGGGACGCTGCCGGACATGACGCCGGCCAACAACACGTCTATGGTCATCGTCCGCCCCGCGCAGGGCAAGACCATAGACCTGGAGGTCACCAAGGTGGTGGACAACCAGTACCCGCTGGAGGGAGACATCGTGACCTTCACGATCACGCTGGCGAACAATACCGAATCGAAGGACGGCCGCACGTTCCCGACCAATGTCGCCCGCGGCATTCAGGTCAAGGACTACCTGCCGCACGGACTGTCGCTGGTGGATGCCAATACCGGACTAGGCACGTTCGACGAGAGCTCGACCACCTGGCACATCGAGGAGCTGAATCCGGGCAAGGCCACATCGCTCGTGATCCGGGCCAAGGTGGAAGCCGAAGGTGAGTACACCAATTGCGCCGAAGTCTGGGATGCCGACATGCCAGACCGCGACTCGACCACCGGCGCTGAGTCCGGCGGACCGCTGGTAGGTGCCAAGCGTCAGGACGATGAGGACTGCGCCAGCCTCTGGGCAGGCGCTCTGCTCGTCGACCTTGAGGTCCTCAAGGTGGTAGACAACGACAGACCGATTCAGGGTGACATCATCACCTACTCGATCACGGTCACCAACCGGGATCACATTGACGGGCGCCAGATTCCGACGGCCGACGCCACGGACATCACAATTGCCGACTATCTGCAGCCCGGGCAGAGTTACGTAGACGGCTCGGCCACGATCGGAGGCGCAAACCGCATCACCTTCAACGCGCACAACACCTCCTGGCACATCGAGGAACTGCGTGCCGGCAAGTCGCTGACGCTGGTTATGAAGGCCGAGATGGTGAACGCAGGCGAGTATTCAAACTGCGCTGAGGTTCACGCCGCCGCTCCGAGCGATCGCGATTCCCGGACCGCTGTTCAGGCTGGCGGACCGCTGGCCTACGGACATGAGTCCGAGGACGATCAGGCGTGTGTTTCCGTCTGGGTTACGCCCAAGCGTCCCGACCTGGAACTGATCAAAGTGGTCTCCAACGACACGCCGCGTGTCGGCGACTTCGTGACCTACTCGATCACGGTAACCAACCGTGAGTTCGAGCAGGGCACGCGCATCCCGACGGCCTCGGCCACGGGCGTGGTGATCAAGGACTATATATCTGAGCGCCTGTGGTTTCAGGAGGGATCGGCTACCGATTCCAGCATCCCCGGCCAGCCCGGTGGCGTGACCTTTGACGAGCACGCCTTCACCTGGACGGTCAGCGAGATCCGACCCGGCAAATCACTGACGGTCTCTTTCAGGGCCCGCGTGGACGATGACGGTGAGATCCGCAACTGCGCGGAGATCTGGGACGCCGATCAGGGCGACCGTGACTCGCGCTCCGGCGCCGAAGCGTACGGTAAGCTTGTTGGCGGCCCCGATGCCGAGGATGATCAGGATTGTGTCTCCATCTTCGTGGACCAAGCGCCTGAGCCTGCCGGCTCCATCTCGGGAATGGTATTCCTGGACACCAATGTGGACGGCCTGTTCAATCACTACGAGACCGGCTTGGGCGGATTCGAGGTTGACCTCCTGACCATCGGTTATGACCGCACCTGCGGCACGTTTGATGACACAGAGGTCGCCACGCTCGATTCCGACAAGAGCGGCAACTTCACCTTCTGGGATGTCGAGACCGGCGAATACTGTGTCCGAATACTGGACATCACGATCCCTGCCGGCTTCTTCCGGACTACGGCAGCCCGCGTGCCTGTCTGGGTGAGTGGCGGCAGTCACGTGACCGGCATCGAGTTCGGATTCCGGGAGTCGTACCCCT
>JBLFXH010000011.1:0-28197 GCA_047611125.1 Rhodothermales bacterium | reverse complement strand
GCCGTTGTCGGACCTGACTCCCTATCTACCTTCGTCTACGTGGTGGTGCCCTCTTGGCATGCTGAAAGAGTTCTTATGCACGGATAAGAGGCTTAGTCCCAGCCCAGAAACCCTCCTAGTGTAGTGCGCCGTAGTTGAGGGAGCTTGTTTGGGCTTGTTCTCTCAAGCAGACGTGAGGACATCGCCCCAGCCTGAAGGTGGACGTAAGCGGACGCTCCCCGACCGCACGGAAGTGGAACACGGGCGGTAATTCCACTTTCGCACCCCTTTTGAGGGTCACGGAAGTAGAATTGGGAGAAGGTATTCCACTTAGGCCAATGCTTAAGTGCCAAACAGAACGGCGCACTAACTCAGCTGCGAACTATAAACCCGCCCAAACCGGTCAGTCGCCTGCACCACAACCGAGCCGGTAGCATCCCCGACGTCCGCCCGCAGCATGTGCTCAGTCAACTGAGGCTGCACCCAAGTCCGGTGACTAGGCGCGTCCGCCCCCTCAAATCGAGCAACCGCAATCGGGTCCATCCCAAGCCGCGACTCCAGAGCGCCGCGTTGGACCCCGTCTTCCATCCAGACCACGTCCCATCCGGGCTCCCAGTCCCACACGTTGGCAAGCAACTCCCTAGGGTTCTCGGGGTCAGTGCCCGCTGCATACAGCCGCATCTGGGCCGAAGAGGGTAGATCAGTCGATTTGTACCGCCACTTCACTTCGGACCCTGAGACTTCGTACACGCCGTATCCATTGGGCGTCCCATCATGGCAAATCTGGTCGGTCCACCATGCGCCACAGGTCGTGCCTAAAACGTGCTCGTGAACCCCGCCCTCAAAAACGTGCTCGTTTTCGTGGGTGTGTCCCGAAATCAGATGGGCGTTGAAGGGCGCCAGCATGCGATAGAGCAGTTCGCGATTGGTGAGCGCCACACTGGGTGAAGGTTGGCGCTCGCCCCGGCGCTCGTGCTGACGAGAGTAGCCGGGGATGTGCAGGAAGACCACCACCGTGCGGCCGTCCTCGACAAGCGCAAGATCGCGCCCAAGCCAGGCAATCTGGTCGGCGTCCAGGTGGCCGATGTACCCCGAGGCGTGCCAGAAGACATCGTCCAGCACTACGTAGTGGACGTCGCCGCGATCAAACGAGTAGTAAGGCGGGCCGAAGCGCCGCTCAAAGGTCTTGATGGAATCGGGGTCCGTTCCGGCGTCGCGATCAAGATCGTGGTTGCCGACAGCCTGAAAGAAGGGGACGCCAATCTGACGAACGCCCTCCTCATACCTGGGAAAGAGAGACAGGTCATCGAACATGATGTCGCCGACGGCGATGCCAAAGGCCGCCCGCTCGCCGAGTCCTGAGACGGTCCGCGCTAGGTCGGGGACCGACTCGGCGTGGAATCGGTCCATTTCAAAGTCCGTCTGGGTTTGCGTGTCGCCAACGGCCAGAAATGCGTGGTTCGAATCGTCCTGGCCAGAGCGGAGCCTGAAGTCGGCGCGCATGGTGCGGTCCTCGCCAAAGCGAATCGGCTCATAGAATGCGGCGATTCCGTTCCCGGTCTGCGGCACCTGGTGACCAGAAGGCACGCTGACAAACACGAACCGCTGACGGTCCGTGGAAATGAGCTCATAACCGCCATCCGAGCCGGTCGTGGTGACATCGAGCCCATCGGACACCGCTACGCCGGCGAGCGGCCGCCCGTCCGCCATGACCTCGCCGCGAATGCGCACCGGGCCGGCGCCCGAACGAAGCCCGGTTGCAAGCCGATACGGGTCGGCGAGCACCGCCTCAGGAGTAAGCCAGAGCGCGGCGCCCGCGGTCAGGCTTGTTCGAATAAACCGGCGACGACTCGACATGGCACTGCTGTCTGAATTTGCTGGGAGAAGAAGCCCAAGGTTAGCCAATCATGACCCTTGCGTTTCCGCTCTATCATCCTAACTTCACTGATTAGCCACGTTCCGGGACTGGGTCCCCGAAAGCGCGCCCGGTTTTGCCGGGAACGCCGTGGTTTTTGCCGTCACCTGCACTTATCGGAGAATCGTTTTGGCTCGACCAGTCCGTGCCGGCCTTATCCAGGCCACGCTCTCAGAAGACCCCACTAAGCCGGTCTCGATTATCAAACAATCGATGATCGACAAGCATGTCGCGCTCATCGAGGAAGCCGCCGCAAAGGGAGTACAAGTGCTCTGCATGCAGGAGCTCTTCTACGGACCCTACTTCTGCTGCGAGCAGGATATCAAGTGGTACGACATGACGGAGCGGATTCCGGACGGTCCCACCACGAAGCTGATGCAGGCGCTGGCCAAGAAGCACAGCATGGTAATCGTGGTCCCGATGTACGAGGAGGACCTGACGGGCGTTTACTACAACACTTGCGCGGTCATCGACGCCGATGGCAGCTATTTGGGCAAGTTTCGGAAGATCCACATTCCGCATTGCCATCCCGGGTTCTGGGAGAAATTCTACTTCCGTCCCGGCAACTTGGGCTACCCAGTGTTCGATACGGCCGTCGGCAAGGTGGGCGTCTACATCTGCTACGACCGGCATTTCCCCGAAGGCTGGCGCGAGCTGGGTCTGAACGGAGCGGAAATTGTATTCAACCCGTCGGCCACCGTAGCCGGTTTGTCAGAGTATCTCTGGAAACTCGAGCAGCCTGCCGCGGCGTGCGCCAACATGTACTACGTCGGGGCCATCAATCGCCCTGGCACCGAGGCACCCTGGAATTTCGGCGAGTTCTACGGCAACTCGTATTTTGCCAACCCAAAGGGCCAGATTATCTCAGAGGGGCCTCGCAGCGAGACGGCCATCATCACGGCGGATCTGGATCTGGACGTGATCCGGGACGTCAGAAACGTCTGGCAATTCTACCGCGACCGGCGTCCGGAGACCTACGAAGCCATCACCCGGAGGTAGGGGCGCGCTATGTCAGGTAAAGCCCGCATTCCGAATCGCTCCGACATCGATGCTGTCGCTCCGCTGGCGCCGTCGCCATCGCTGTACAACGCTGATTTGGCGCCCGTACTGGCGCATAACAGGTCGTGGGGTACCTGGAATATTGCGGCGTTGTGGGTGGGAATGGCCGTGTGCATCCCCACGTACACGCTCGCGGCTAGCCTGATAAGCCAGGGCATGACGTGGACGCAGGCGCTGTTCACCATCATGCTGGGCAACCTGATTGTGCTCGTGCCCATGATCCTGAATGCGCACGCAGGCACGCGCTATGGTATTCCATTTCCTGTGTTACTCAGGGCGTCGTTCGGCACATCAGGCGCCAATATCCCGGCCCTGATGCGGGCGATGGTGGCTTGCGGGTGGTTCGGGATCCAGACCTGGATAGGCGGCTCGGCCATCTACACCCTGCATTCGGTCATCTTTGGGTTTGAACCGGCAGGTCCGGCCGACATGATGCCGATTATTGGCCTCTCGGTCGGCCAGTTTGCTAGTTTTATTTTCTTCTGGGCGATTAACATCGCGGTGATCCTGGCCGGGATCGACACCATCAAATGGTTGGAGACCCTGGCCGCACCATTCCTGCTCGCCATTGGACTAGGCCTGCTAGCGTGGGGCATCAACGCCGGTGGGGGACTGGGCCAAATTCTGTCGGCCGAAACCGTCGCCAGCGTCCGCGGAAATTCAGCGGACGCGTTCAGTTTCTGGGCGGTCTTTTGGCCGAGCCTGACGGCCATGGTGGGCTTCTGGGCCACCCTGTCCCTGAACATCCCGGACTTTACACGCTACGCGTATTCGCAGCGGGATCAGGTGGCAGGACAGTTAATCGGACTGCCGTTTACGATGACGCTTTTCTCGTTCATCGGGATTGCCGTGACCAGCGCCACCGTCATCGTATTCGGAGAAGCCGTTTGGGACCCGGTGGAGCTCCTCGGTCGGTTCGAGAGCCCGATAATTGTCGGATTCGCGCTGTTTGCGCTGACCATCGCCACGCTCTCGACCAACATTGCCGCCAACGTGGTCTCGCCGGCGAACGATTTCGCCAACTTGGTCCCGTCGAAGATCACCTTCCGCAGAGGAGGACTGATTACGGGCGTCATCGGCATCCTTATTTTCCCCTGGAAGCTCTACTCGGATCTGGGCAACTACATCTTCACCTGGCTGATAGGCTACAGTTCGCTGTTGGGCGCCATCGGCGGGGTGATGCTGGTGGACTACTACATCATCCGGAGGGCCCGGCTCTCCGTGGAATCGCTCTACCGGACCGACGGCAGGTACTCGTACGGGGGAAGCGGATTCAACTGGCGGGCACTTGCCGCGCTCGGCATCGGCATCCTCCCGAACGTCCCTGGATTCCTTGCGCAGGCTACAGGCGGCGCCATCAGCGTTCCTGCCTTCTTCAGCGCACTGTATACCTACGCCTGGTTCGTCAGCCTTGCGATTTCGGCACTGGCCTACCTGCTTCTGACTCGCGCCTATCCGCCCCCTGAGGGCTCGGATCCGAGTCCCACACCATCCCAAACTTGATTCGACCGAGAGTAATGAACGTGTCCACAGACCTTGCGATGCCTCCCTGCGACTACCAGCCTCCGGTCTATGACGGCCCGACGCGCGAACAGGTTGCGGCACTCCGGAAGCAGTATGTCCACCCCTCGCTCTTCGCGCTCTACAAGGAGCCGATCATGCTGGTGGACGGCTACATGCAGTGGCTATTTGACGAGAAGGGCGGTCGCTATCTCGACATGATTGCTGGCATCGTGACGGTGAGCTGCGGCCATCGTCACCCGAAGGTCAGCGGCGCAATCGCCGAACAGCTGAGGCACCTCCAGCACGCCACTACCATCTACTTGCACCCGAACCTGCCGCTCTTGGCCGAGAAGGTTGCTTCCAAGTTGCCGGACGGGTTGGACGTCACGTACTTCGTCAACTCGGGCTCCGAAGCCAACGAGCTGGCCATCAATATGGCGCGGGTGTTCACTGGAAACACGGACGTGGTCGCACTCCGCAACGGCTACCACGGCATGTCCTCGATGTCGATGGGCCTGACCAGTCACCACACGTGGAAACCCAACATCCCGCAGGGGAGCCGGGTTCATCACACCATGAACCCTGACCCGTATCGGAATGCGTTCTCGGGAACGCCAGAGGAGATCGCGACGCAGAGCGCGGAGCAGCTGCGCGAGCTGCTCCGGTTTTCGACGCCGGGTCAGGTGGCGGCCTTCATTGCCGAGCCCATCCAGGGAGTCGGTGGTAGCTCGCACGGTGCCGCGTCCTACTTCACTGAGGCCTACGACATTATTCGTGATCACGGTGGTCTCTGCATCTCCGACGAGGTCCAGACCGGATTTGGACGAACCGGCGATCACTATTGGGGCTTCCAACACGCGAACGTCAAGCCTGATATAGTCGTGATGGCCAAGGGGATCGGAAACGGCGTGCCGCTGGCCGCGGTGACCACTACCAGGGAGATCGCCGAGGCGTTCACCAGCCGACTCCACTTCAACACCTACGGAGGGAATCCGGTCAGCATGGCCGCCGGTCTGGCCGTCATAGACGTGATCGATGAGGAAGGCCTGCAGGAGAACTGCCGCGTGGTTGGTAATCGTCTCAAAGCTGGCCTCACTGCACTAATGGACCGACACGAACTGATTGGCGATGTCCGCGGGATGGGACTCATGCTCGGCGTGGAATTGGTGACCGATCGAGGCACCAAAGAGCCCGCCAAGGCCGAGACGGCTACGGTGCTCGAGGAGTGCCGGGAGCACGGCATGCTCATCGGCAAAGGAGGGCTCTATGGGAACGTGCTCCGCATCAAACCGCCCATGTGCATCACGGAAGAAGATGCTGACTTCGCCATCGACGTGCTGGACGCCGCGCTGGAAGTAGCCCGCAATTGAGCATGTATGACACCGTAATCACAGGCGGAAAGCTGGTAACCCCGGGCGGCGTGATCGAGGCCGACCTGGGAATCATAGGGGAAAAAATTGCCGCGATCGGTTCCGGTCTGACCGGGTCGAAAGTGATCGATGCGGCCGGCCACTACGTGCTCCCGGGCGTGCTGGATGTCCACGTACACCTGGCGCTTCCCTTCTGTGGGACCACGTCTTCGGACGACTACTACACCGGAACGCGGGCGGGTGCCCGCGGCGGTGTCACAACCCTCATTGACTTCGCCATTCCGTACGAAGGAGACTCGCTCAGCGACGCGGCGGACAACTGGCTCAAGAAGGCTGATGGCAAGGCGCTGATCGACTACACGTTCCACATCTGCATCACGCGTTGGGACGAGCACAAGGATCAGATCGAAGGCATGGTGGAGCGCGGCTTCACCACCTTCAAAGAGTTCATGATCTATGAGTCCGAGGGCTGGCAGTCTGACGATCGGGCCATGTTCGGCACCCTCGAAAAGATGCGTGACCTCGGCTCCATGCTGCTGGTCCATGCGGAGTCGTCCCGAGTGTTGGACGAATTGATCGAGCGTCACCACACGCCGGAACTGATGGAAAAGTACGGGGCCCGACTCCACCCCATGACCCGCCCCAACTACATCGAGGCCGAGGCCATCCAACGCGCGGTGAAGTGGAGCGAAGTGACGGGTGGGCAACTCTACATCGTCCACATGTCGACTGCCCAGGGCAGCGACATAGTCAAGGATGCGCAGGCCCGAGGCGTTCCGGTGCTCGCGGAGACCTGCGCGCAGTACCTGGTCCTGGATGACAGCGTCTTCGATCGCCAGGACGGTCACCTGTTTGCCTGCTGCCCGCAGCTCAAGAAGCCGGCGGACGTAGAGCGTCTCTGGAAGGGGCTACAGAACGGCGAGGTTTCGGTGGTCTCCACAGACACCTGCACGTTTACCCGAGAGCAGAAGGCCATGTGGGAGGGCGATTGGACCAAGATCCCGATGGGCATGCCCGGCCTCGAGACCCTGATGCCTGTGCTTTACACGCATGGGGTTTTGGAAGGCCGCATCGACATAGAGACCATGTGCCGGAAGCTGTCCACAAATCCCGCGCGCATCATGGGGCTGTATCCCAGAAAGGGAGCCCTACAGGTGGGGTCCGACGCGGACATCGCGATCATCCATCCGGACCACAAGATCAAAGTGGATCCCGCCACGATGGAGACGAACGCAGATTGGAGTCCGTTCGAGGGTTGGGAAATGGCCGGATTTGCGCGAACGACGCTGTCGCGGGGCGAAGTTATCGTAGAGAATTATCAAGTGGTCGGCCGAGCCGGTCGCGGACAATGGCTACCCCGTACCTATGCGGGGCTGCAGTCAAAGAAACGCACAGAGGTTGAAGCATGAGCACGCTGGTCGAACAGTCCGTCCTTTCCAACTACATCGGTGGCCGGATGCGGGAAAGCGTATCGAGGCGCCATCTGCCGGTCACGGCGCCGGGAACGGGGGAGGTCATTACGGAAGTCCCCATGTCTACCGTAGCTGACTTGGACACGGCTGTCCAGGCGGCTACAGCGGCACAGAAGGACTGGGCGGCGATGCCCATGAAAGATCGAGTCCAGGTCCTGTATCGATTCAAGGCCCTTATTGAGCGCGATGAAGACCGGCTCTGCGAGGTCGTGACCCTGGAAAATGGGAAGACAATCCCTGAGTCTCGTGGGAGTGTCCTTCGGGCCGTTGAGTGTGTCGAGTTCGCATGCAGCCTACCGCAAATCGCGCCCGGGTTGGTCATGGAGGTGAGTCGCGGCGTGCAGTGTCGCACAAGCCGGGAGCCGCTCGGCGTGGTGGCCGGAATTACGCCGTTCAATTTCCCCTTCATGGTACCGCTGTGGATGGTGCCGATGGCCATCGCTCTTGGCAACGCCTTCGTCCTCAAGCCGTCCGAGCAGACACCGCTCAGCGCCATGGAACTAGCGCGTCTTCTAGAGGAGGCCGGACTTCCCGCCGGCATTTTCTCTGTAGTGCACGGAGATCGTGAGATTGTCGAAGGCATGTGCGACCACCCCGGAATCGGAGCCATCGGATTTGTCGGCTCGACCAAGGTCGCCAAGTTGGTGTATGAGCGGGGAGCCAAGCACGGCAAGCGGGTCAGGGCGATGGGTGGTGCGAAGAATCACCTAATCGTTGTGCCGGACGCAGATCCGGATATGACGGCAGCCAACGTCACGGCTTCCGTCACGGGATGCGCCGGACAGCGCTGCATGGCGGCCAGCGTGCTCGTAGCCGTGGGCGATTGCCAGCACATCATCGACCGCATCAAAGAGGAGATGGGGGCAATGGAGGGCGGCCGCGACATTGGAGCCATCATTTCGGAGGTGGCCTTTGATCGCATCACCGGATACCTCGAAAGGGCAGAGTCCGGCGGGGCGCAGTTGATCCTGGACGGTCGCAACCGTGTTTCTCACGACGCGCCAACGCGTGGGCGATACCTCGGAGCTTCCATCATAGATCACGCCCAGCCCGACCACGAGGCCTCTTGTACCGAGATATTCGGTCCGACGCTGACCATCATTCGCTGCAACACGCTGGATGAGGCCATCGCAATCGAGAACGCCAACCCCTACGGAAACGCGGCTGCCATCTACACATCATCAGGCGGGACCGCCCAGCATTTTGCGGACCACGCTAGTGCGGGAATGATCGGCATCAACATCGGCGTTCCCGTCCCGCGCGAGCCTTTCGCATTCGGCGGCTGGAACGACTCGGCATTTGGTGGCGGAGACATTACCGGCCCGACGGCCATCGACTTTTGGACGCGGATGAAGAAGGTGACCACCAAGTGGAATCCGTCCGGCTCCGCCAATTGGATGTCCTGAGACGCATGATTCCTAAGACCAGACTTACCGCCGAAGAACTCGAAGTCACCTTCGCTGATCTCCATCCCGCCTTTTCGCGGGATGAAGCGGCAGCTGAAGCGGCGCGGTGCCTGTATTGCTACGACGCACCCTGCACGAGGGCCTGTCCAACCGGCATCGACGTCCCGAGCTTCATCCGCCAGATCCTGCACGACAATCCGTTGGGGGCTGCGGAGACCATTCTGGATGAGAACATCTTCGGGGGATCCTGTGCACGGGCCTGTCCCACCGAGGTGCTGTGCGAAGGCGCCTGTGTTGACCGGACGCTGCTCGCGGATCCGGTTCAGATCGGCCGTTTGCAGCGGTTTGCCACCGACGCGGCGGCGGAAAAGAACGTCCGATTCTTCGAGGCCGGCCCCGAGACGGGGAAGCATGTCGCGATTGTCGGTGGGGGACCGGCAGGCCTGAGCTGTGCCTTTCAACTGCGCCGGTTGGGTCACGCGGTGACCGTCTACGAGGCTAGGGGCATAGCGGGTGGACTCAACACGATTGGGCTATCGCCGTATAAGGTCACGACCGCGTTTGCCCTCAGCGAGGTCGAGCCGATCCGGGACATTGGGGTCGAGATTCGGTTGAACGAGACCGTTGACGCCGACCGACTCGCCGAGCTGCACAAGTCCCATGACGCCGTCTTTGTGGCCGTGGGGCTTGGTCCGACGATGTCTCTGCCGCTGCCAGGGGCTGACCTCCCGGGTGTCGATGAGGCGCTCGGTTTCATTTTCCCGGCCCATCTCGGTCCCATGGTCGATTGCCGGGTCGGCAAGCACGTGGTCGTCATCGGGGCGGGCAATACCGCGGTCGACGTAGCCACCCAGGCCGTTCGCCTGGGGGCCGACTCAGTAACCATCGCGTACCGAAGAGGCCCTGAGGACATCTCGGCCTTCGCCTACGAGTACGAACTCGCCAGGCAGGACGGCATCGCGTTTGAATGGCACGTCAAGCCGGCCGCGTTTGTCGGCAGTTCCGCGGTAGGCGGCACCTCAACCCTCGAAGGTGTCCGCGTCCAGCCCGTGAACCCCGGAGACCTTTCTGATGCGGGAGCGCCGCGCGTTATTCCGTGTGATCAGGCCATCATGGCCCTAGGCCAAACCCCCATCATGGGTGCGTTTGGTGCCTTGGCCGACGGCGTCTTTGCCGGAGGCGATTGCGTCAGTGGCGGGGCGGAGGTTGTTGACGCCGTGCAGGACGGCAAGGTGGCCGCGGCTCACATTGATGACTACCTGAATGGCCAGAGCCGTTAACCCGACCGCAACGAATCTATGAGCAGACCGGACATCACGGCATCGATCGCGGGCATCACCAGCCCCAATCCCTTCTGGTTGGCTTCGGCGCCGCCCACGAACTCGGGCTATCAGGTACGTCGCGCCTTCGAAGCCGGTTGGGGAGGCGTGGTGTGGAAGACGCTCGGGCACGACCCTGCCGCGGTGAATGTCAGTTCGCGCTATGGAGCGCTTGACTACGACGGCCGCAAGATGGTCGGGTTCAACAACATAGAGCTCATCACGGATCGGTCGCTGGAGGATAATCTGGCGGAGATCCGGCAGATCAAACGCGAGTTTCCGGCGCACGCGGTGCTTGTCAGCCTGATGGTGGAATCCACCCGGGAGGCCTGGCACGATATCGTGAAGCGAGTCGAGGACGCGGGAGCCGACGGCCTGGAGTTGAACTTTGGTTGCCCTCACGGAATGAGTGAGCGTGGGATGGGCTCTGCCGTTGGGCAAGTCCCTGAGTACACATGCATGGTTACCGAGTGGGCCAAGGAAGTGGCGCAGACTCCGGTCTTCGTCAAACTGACGCCCAACGTCACTGATGTCCGGATGCCGGGCCGGGCGGCCAGGAAGGCCAATGCCGACGCCATTTCGCTCATCAATACGATCAACTCCATCATGGGAGTGGATCTGCAGACCCTGGCGCCCCAGCCTCAAGTGGCAGGACGGGGCTCACACGGCGGATACTGCGGACCGGCGGTGAAGCCCATCGCCCTGAACATGGTGCAGCAGATTGCCTCAGACCCGGAGATCGGGCTGCCGGTCTCGGGCATTGGCGGTATTCAGACTTGGCAGGACGCCGTGGAGTTCATGCTGCTGGGGGCCGGCACCGTGCAGGTGTGCACCGCCGCCATGCACTACGGATTCAGGATCGTTGAGCAGCTAGAGTCTGGACTCGTGAACTGGATGCGGGAGCGGGGCTTCTCCCGGCTAGACGATTTCGTGGGAGCGAGCGTGGGACGGGTCGGTGCTTGGAATGAACTCGATCTTGCCTACAAGGTGGTTGCCGACATCGATCAAGATGCGTGCATCCACTGCGGACTTTGCTACATAGCCTGCGAGGATGGTGCGCATCAGTCCATCGCTCGGAGGGAGATCCCGCTGGCCGAGTTTATGGCCAGCGACATGGGAAATACGGCCGTTCTGGAGTCGGGGAAACAGACCATTGTGGCCGGTGCCGGGGCGGGCTACGTGAACCACTACGAGATCAAGAAGGACACCTGTGTGGGCTGCAATCTGTGTTCGCTGGTCTGCCCTGTGTCTGGGTGCATCACCATGCAGGAGGAAGACTCGGGACTGCCGAGCATGAACTGGAGTGAGTACCAGGCAAAGCTTGCGGCCGGTGAGGTGAAACCCATTCGGCCGCCCGGGCACGTCTAGGCTGTCTCTAACCCTGCCAGACGCCCCAGCCCTGCTTCCTCAGCCGGTCGGCCAGGTACTCCTCAAGCTCCTCGGCCTCCTTTCGACTCGGAATCGGGTTGTACTGCTCAAAGACCTCGGGCAAGAGGCGCAGCCCAAATTCGCGCGCGAATCGATTGGACTTGTATCCCTGCTTGTGCTGGTCAAATCGCTCATCTGGAGATCTGTACGAACTCCCCACATAGACGCACAGACTCTTGGGGCGATATCTCGGATTCTTGCGCTTGAAGGCGGACTTGCCCAGGACCTCACGGGCAAGTTCGATGACGTAAACGTGGTATCTCTTGGGCAAGTCGGTCCGATGTGGTGTCGCTTCAGGGCGAGAATAGTGCCCTTAGTCAAGAAATAACTTGTTTTGGGCACATCCTCCCAGTTTATTTGGGTCAGTTGGTCGTTGCGCCCCTTGACGCAAGACTGAGCCGATTTACACCCGCGTGGGAGGCACGCCAGAACCGTCTCCCACCACATTCGAGTAACGCCGTGATGCCGCTAATCACGGGCGTAGTTGTAGTGTTGCTGTTTTCAGTAGCCTGGCCGATCCCCATTCGGTCAGTCAACAGCCTCTTGTGCTTTGGCGTTATTGTGGGCGGCTTCGTAGCAGGGATGGCGGAGGCCAAGGCGAACGGCAATAAGCTAGAGTCTACCCGAGGCCTGGTTTTGGGCATGAAAGTAGGCGTGACTGCAGCCATGGTTGTGATTCTGGTAGATCTACTCTTCGAGTACGCTGATTTTGGTCAAGGAGACCGGGCCGGCGTCGATGTCCTCGATCCGATTCCCAAGTACATCTACGCGGCTATTTACGGTATTTGGGATGGCTTGCTGAATCTGGCTTCGCGGGACGACGGCCCGGACGGCCTGGAGTGGCCGGGGCGCATTGCTCGCTATATCATTCTCCTAGCCAGCACGTCTCTGTTTGGTGGCTTCGGTGGCGGAGTCGCGGCGTCCACGGTGGAATCTCCAAGCATCGAGAACCTCCCTGAGGAAAGCCCGGCTACTCCACTGACACTGGGTTGGATGCGTTCTGGACCGGCCATCGTGCAGCTCCAAGGCCCTCAAGAGGCTCAGATATTCCAGCCTCCGCAAACGGCGCGACCAGCCGCGGCCGCAACCGGCACATACGGCCCCACCGATCCGCGATGGATCCAAGCGGCCGGGCAGCAACTGCGCCGTCCGTCACGTCCGCCCCAGCAGGCGGCCAGGCCGGCGCCCATAGCCCAAGTCCCCCAGTACGCGGCCCCGGCGGAAGCCGTCCAGACCCCGAGGCAGGGTTGGGCCCCAGAGACCATCTACACGCCTCAGCCGTACTTTGACGAGGCGGCTCAGATGCAGGACCGACGTCGTCCCGGCGGGTCTGTAGTCCTCGAGTCTAATCCCGCCGCCCCGGTAGAGTCCGGTTCGGCCGACTCGTCGTGATTCGGACTCTGGTGATTCGGGCTCTCGTAAGCCAGAGTCGAACCGTCCTAATTCTGACGTTGGTCGCGGGATGCTCCATGCCCGCCCCGGATCGCGGCGTTCCTTTGTCGCTTGCTCAAGATCGAAAGGCTGGGATTCATGAGGTGACCTACGATCTCCAGCTGGACGTTCCCGAGAGCCGGGCCCAGGCAATTGTTGGCACAATGACGATTGGTTTCGATCACCGGGGTTCAGGCCCGATCGTCGTGGACTTCGTGCCCGAGACCGCGACTAGAGTGACGTTGAATGCCGAGCCGGTTGCGTTCCGGCACGAGAACGAACACCTCATCATTGAGGGCGGCGGCCTGCTCAAGGCAGGGAATGTTCTCTCCGTTGATTTCACCGCTGGCGATGCCCCACTCAATCGGAATCAGGAGTACCTATACGCCCTCTTTGTGCCTGACCGAGCCCGCCAAGCCCTGCCTGTGTTTGACCAGCCCAATCTGAAGGCGCGCTGGTCGCTGACTCTTCAAGTACCGGATGGGTGGGCGGCCCTTTCAAACGGAGAAGCCACTGAGATCGAGGAAACGGGGGCGGGGAAGCGGTATCAGTTTGCGCAGACCGAACCCATCCCGACCTATCTCTTCACCTTTGTGACCGGTGTGTTCGAGACCATTAGCGCCGAGCGGAATGGTCGGACTATGACGATGTATCATCGCGAGTCGGACCCCGAGAAGGTGACGCGGAATGCTCCGGAGATCTTCGATCTCCACGCCAGCGCCCTTGGATGGCTGGAGGACTACACGGCGCATCCGTATCCCTTCGGCAAATTCGATTTCGTCCTCATTCCCTCGTTCCAGTTTGGGGGCATGGAGCATCCGGGTGCCATTCACTATCGCGCCAGCAGTCTGATGCTCGACGAGGACGTGCCCCAGAGTCGGCTTCTGGGCAGGGCCAGCCTCATTTCGCATGAGACCGCCCACATGTGGTTTGGCGACCTGGTGACCATGGACTGGTTCAACGACGTATGGACCAAGGAGGTATTCGCCAACTTCATGGCGGCCCGGATTGTGGAGCCCTCCTTTCCCGAAGTCAATCACGATCTGCGATTTCTGAATTCCCATTTCCCGTCCGCATATGCGGTGGACCGGACGCCCGGTGCAAACCCCATTCGGCAGGACCTGGACAATCTCAATGACGCGGGCTCGCTTTATGGAGCCATCATCTATCAAAAGGCGCCCATCGTGATGCGAAAGCTGGAGGCGCTTGTTGGGAAGGACACGTTCCGCGATGGAATGCGCGAGTATGTCAGCCGGTTTGCATTCGACAATGCCACCTGGCCTGACTTGATCGCAATTCTGGACGCCCTATCGGAGCTCGATCTCGTAGCCTGGAGTGAGTCGTGGGTTGAGGAAGCAGGAATGCCGGATGTGCGTATTTCCGTTCCGGACGGGCGCCTGGCCCTGGAAGAACAAGACCTCCGCGGGCGCGGACTGAGCTGGCCCCAGAGCCACCTGGTCAGCTATGGGGGGCCTTCGGGAGATGACGCCTCACTGGTCTATGGCACCCGGCCTGAAGCAGGCCATGCCCTTGAGTTGACCGATGTCGAAGCCGGTGCGGTTATCCCCCCGGAGGCGCGGTTCATACTGCCGAATCGCGCGGGACTCGGCTATGCGGCGTATCACGTTCCGGAGCCGTATCTCCACGGCCTTCTCGAATCGGTGAACCGCATCCCGGACCCGGTGGATCGTGGGGCTGGGTGGATCACCCTTTGGGAGGCCGTGCTCAATCAGGAGTTGGAAGTCGCTGCCTTCATGCAAGAGGCCCAAGCCGCGGTGGCCACGGAATCAGTCCAACTAATCCGGGATCGCGTCTCTGGCTACCTCCGGTCGGCGTACTGGAGGTTCTTAAGGCCAGATGATCGGCTGCTGCGCGCTGCCCAACTGGAGAGCCTGTACCTGGACGCCATGGACCGCGCAGAGAGCGCCCGTGAGCGCTACGGCTTCTTCAAGGCTTGGATGGACATCGTTCAGACCCCGGAGGGGGTAGGGCAGCTCAGGCGATTCTGGAGTGGTCAAGAGGACGCTGGCGTCAACTTGTCCGAGTGGGACAAAGCGGAGTTGGCACTTGAGCTGGCCGTCCGGGGCGTGGCGAACGGAGATTCCATTCTAGCCACTCAGCGGGACCTGATTCAGGATCCGGACCGACAGGCTCGATTCGATGCACTCTTAGATCCGCTATCGTCTGATTCAGAACGTCGCGCCGAGTGGTTTCAGAACCTGCGAGATTTGGAGAACCGGGCGCACGAATCGCGAGTCCTGGAGGGGGTTCGTTATATGAACCACCCGCTCCGTGCTCAAGAGTCGGAGAAGTTCATTCGGCCTGCGCTGGACCTGGTCCTCGAAATCCAGGAGACGGGCGACATCTTCTTTCCCAAGCGGTGGCTGGATGCAGTTCTTGGGGGGCACCAAACACAGTCGGCAGCCGGCGCAGTCGAGGCTTTTCTGGACCGACTCTCTCCAGGCTACCCGGATCGCCTTAGAGGGAAGGTTCTGCAATCCGTGGACGGCCTCAAGCGGGCTGCCCGGATCTCAGGGAGCTAGCTGAATGTCCGTTATTGCAAAATAGACGACCTTCAACTGAGTGTACCCCGAACCGCATTCCCATCCGCCAGCCCCGGAGGGCCCATAGCGGGAGGGAATAAGGCGAATCTAGCCCGCCAACCAGCCGCCGGTAGCCGTTCCCGCGGGCCTGAACAAGCAGAGCCCGACTGCCTAAGCAATCGGGCTCTGGTGTAGTCCGGATCGGCCACCCACTAGCCCCCCGGATGCGTACCGTCGGAAGGAGGGCGGGACGCAGTTTTGGACTGAGACGGAATCAATCGTCAGATAAGAGCCGACAGTTCAGCGTGGTAGCGATCAAAGAGTCCATTGTCCAGCGGTACCCAGTGGGTCTTGAGCTGAGTCAATAGAGCCCGTGCGGCACCTGCGGTGTCTCCCCGTCCGCACACCGGGATGCCCGCGGCCTTGATGCGCAGGTCCCTGCGTAGCGCAGACGGATCCGCTCGGGGAGTCCAGACGGCGCCCACCCGGAGGCCTGTGTTGCCGACTATTTCAATCCCCAGCGCGGCGGCTCCCGGATCCGTTGCCGAGATAATCGATGTGCTTGGACCGTGGCTATGACCAATCAGCGAGACCATGGACCGCACGTCCTGCCGCCAGAGCGTGCCGCAGAGTTCGACAACCACCACGTCCGGTGCGTAGGACGAGATGTCGTCCATCTGGACATCAAAGAGACGTGACAGCTCTCGAGGATCGCAGGACTGGGTAGTCACATAACCATAGTCCGACAGGTCACGCGTGGAAATCCAATTGCAGGACTCGCTAAAGACCGTCCGTCGACCGCCGGTCAGTCGAGAGACCGCCACCCGCAGTCCCTGGTTGGCCATGCAATCTGCTATCCTGGTGGCCAAAGTGTGCTCGCGAGAGGTCGCGTTCGCTCCTACCACAGCCACGATGGGAGGGAGGTTACGCTGGTCGGCAGACGAGTTCGTTTGGGTGACGTCAACAGGCGTCAGAGCACGGTTGGGTTCCGGGTGTCGATCCCGGCCGGACACGTTTGCTCTGGACTTGTTTGCGCGCTTACGAGGGTACTGGTACTTGGGCTCAGGGAATCCGGTGCTGCAAATAACAGTTCGAGAGTAGGTCTCCTGAACAGCTACAAAACCTTCCTCCGCGGGGTGGGGGGCCGCGTTGAACATGGTGGGGGGGGTGTAGTGGGAAATCGAGGGGTAACGCCCGCCGGCTATACGAACACCGTGCCAAAGAGCTCAAAGGCGGCAAATGCAACGTCTCGTGCCTAAATCCGACCTCTCCGCGACCTGAAGTGTTTCAATGGTGTCTCAAGTGTCTGTCGGTAAGACACGGTCGTGCGACCAAGCATCCTCCGCAGTACTACTTAAGGGTAGGGGTTTCTACGTAGGTCGTTGAATCGATTCGACCTACGCCGGGACCCGCCAATCACTCTATGCCGGTTTCGGCCAGTCGCCGATAGAGCGTGGCGCGACTAATTCCGAGGAGTTCAGCCGCCGCCTTTCGGTTCCCGTTGGTGTGGTTCAGGGCAGCCACGAGCCGCTCCTTTCGAGAGGAGCCGATGACCACCGGAGTGACCTTGGCCGCGTTGCGAACTTCGGGCGGGAGGTCTTCGGGCCGGATCACCGAGCCGTTGCACCGGATTACGGCATACTCGATGGTGTTGCGGAGCTCCCTGACGTTACCGGGCCAGGGATAGTCAATCATCGCCCTCATAGCGGCGGAACTGATATCGCCAACGTCCTTGCCGATCCGAGTGCAAAATTTTGAAAGGAAGTTCTGAACGAGGATTGGGATATCCCCTGTCCGCTCTCTGAGAGTCGGCAGGTCAACCCGGGCTACGCGAATACGGTACAAGAGGTCGGCCCGGAATCTCCCGGCCTCAACCTCTTCGGGAAGGCTTCTGTGCGAAGCCGCGACAATGCGGATGTCCACTTTTCGCGGGTGGGTTTCGCCGACGCGGGTAACCGTCCTTTCTTCCAGAACACGAAGCAGGTTCACCTGAACATCCAGCGGGATATCGCCGATTTCGTCCAGAAAAAGGGTACCCCGGTTGGCTGCTCCAAAAAACCCGCGCTCGTCGCTGACTGCGCCCGTGAACGAGCCTTTCTTGTGTCCGAATAGCTGACTCGCGGCCAGAGACTCAGTCAGAGCCGCACAATTGACCGCCACGAAGGGCTCCGAGGAGCGGTGACTGGCCTTGTGGATAGCCCGTGCTACAAGCTCCTTCCCAGTTCCGGTCTCGCCCTCAATGAGAACCGTGGTGTCCAGCACAGCTACGGCCTGGATCTGCGAATAGACGGCGCGCATGCCGGCGCTTTCGCCAATCAGATCGTGGTAATGCGAATCCTGCTTCAGTTGACGACGCAGGTCGTGTACTTCGGTGACATCGTAGAAGACAAAGATCCGTCGGAGGCTGTTTCTCGGATCCGGCTGGACCTCGATCTCCATGTAGTAGGATCGTCCATTACGGTGCGTGACCGTGGTGGTAATCTTCTCCGCAGGGGCCGCGTCTGGTTTGGCTGCGATGGACCGAAGCGAGTTGAGTGTTGCCTCGTTGAAAGGGAAGATGTGATACCACATTCCGCCCCGTGCCGTCTCCTCAGACATGCCCAACAGGCGGCTGGCCACCCGGCTCACGAATGTGATCCGGCCGGAGCCGTCCGTCATTGCGGTGCCGAGTCGAAGGCCATCAAGGATCTCCTGCAAGTCATCGTGACTCTTTTGCAGGTCGTGCAGGCGCTCATGACGATTGAGTGCCACCTCGATCATCGCCCGCAGTTCGCGCTCCTTGAAGGGCTTCAGGATGTACCCGAAGGCTCCACTCTCCTTGGCCCGGCGGATGGTCTCTTCATCGCCAAATGCCGTGAGGAATATCACGGGGACATCGTGCTCCTTCCGGATCGTTCTGAAGGCGTCGATTCCATCGATCTCGCCCTCCAGGCGCACGTCCATCATGAGGAGGTCCGGCTTCAGTTCGAGGGCACGCTTGATGGCCTGCTCACCGGACGAAACCAGGTCAACCACCTCGTATCCCAAGTGCTCTAAATGAAACTGGAGTTCGAGGGCCGTAAAGACCTCGTCCTCAGCAATCATGACGCGATTACGCATGCTCATATAGTGGCTACCCTTCCGGTGTTGTTAGCGTGTCTATTTCGGAGCTCATCGGGAACAGGACCTGGCAGCTGGTGCCGCCGGTTGGCCGCTGTGTGGCCTCCATCTCTCCCCGTAGCCGAGAGACGAGCGCCTCGACCAAACGGAGGCCCAGGCCTTCCCTGCCTACCGACGCGCTGAGATCCGGTATCCCGCACCCGTCATCCTGAACTGTAAGAACTCCCATCTCTTCTCTACGCGAAAATTCTACCGAAATGGTGCCGTCGCTTCGTGAGTGGAAGGCATGGCGGAGGGCATTCGTCACGAACTCGGTGATGATGAGTCCGCAGGAAATGGCGCGATCGACGTCCATTTCACCAGGCTCAACGCTTACGGTGAGTTGAATGTCTGCGGCGTCATCGCCGGCCGAGCGGACCAGTTGCTCGGCAAGCCCCGTCAGGTAGTCCACGAAATCGAAGTGGGCGATGTCTTTGGCACGGTAGAGCCGTTCGTGGACCATGGAAAAGGAGTAGATCCTGTTTCTGCACTCATCGAAGAGCAACTTCGTCTCCGGGGAGTCAACCTGGCGGGACTGAAGCTGGAGGAGGCTGGAGATCATCTGCAGGTTGTTCTTGACCCGGTGATGCACCTCGCGCAGCAGCACGTCCTTCTCCCGGAGCGAGGCCCTCAGGGCGTCCGATTGAGCCTGAATCTGGTCTTTGGCGGCCATCACATCACGCGTCCGGGAATCCACCATGCTCTCAAGCTGCTCTCGCTGATGCTGTAACTGCCGCGTCCGGATCCACAGGCCCCAGGCTCCAATCAGAAGGAACGTCGACGCCAGCGTCCTCCAAAACCAGGACGTCTGATAGAAATAGGGCTTCAAGCTGAACGCCATCAAGGCGCCCTGCTCGTTCCAGACACCGTCGTTGTTTGCGGCCACTACCTGAAACGTGTAGTCACCGGGCTCCAGAAACGTATAGGAGGCGGTGTTACCAGCCATGGGAGATGACCAGGCGGTCTCCGCTCCACTCATGCGATATCGGTAGGAAACGGCCGCAGCGTCGATAAGACTCAGCGCGGCGAACTTGAATTCGATTCGCCGTGTGCCAGCTGGCAGTTCTAGCTCGGCCGCAAACGGTATGGGGATACCGTCTGCCTCAATTTGTTCGATGACCACGGGCGGCGGCACAGCGTTCCGGTGGAGGTCTGCCGGGTCCAGTACCGCCACTCCCGCAATAGTTGGAAACCAGAGGCGACCATCCGAGCTCTTCCAGCCTGCGGGCTGAGCACCGCCGTTGATTTCCAGTGACTTGAGTCCATCGTCGGTGCCAAACGAGGCGAAGGTAATGGGGGGGCTCGTGTCTGGTTGGTAGTTCAGCACTTCCCGCTTTGCCACCCTGCTAATGCCGCGATTTGAACCCATCCACAGGTATCCGAGATCATCCTCGAGAATCTGGAAGATGGTGCGATCGAAGAGTCCGTCGCGGACGGAGACCGTGGAGATGACGTCATCTTTGAGGTAGGAGAGACCGCCACCTAGGGTCCCAATCCACAGAGTGCCTTCTTCATCGAGATAGAGAGCGCTGATCAGGTCGCTACCTAGGCCGTCTTGGGTCGTGTAAGTCACAGGCGCCCCATTCCGGTTCAGGCGGGTAAGGCCTCCACCGTACGTGGCCACCCAGGTGATTCCGGGCTGGCTGGCCTCAATGTCCACGATCAAGTCCGAGCCCAATCCGTCCGCAGTAGTGTAGACCTGCAGGCCCGAGGGCGTAATCTCCGCCAGTCCGGCATCGGTACCCACCCATATGCTGTTTCCCGCTCCGGAGCGGAGTGCGTAGATGGCATTGGAGGGGAGGCCGTTAAGTTGCTGATGCTTCCCGCGCTGGTCGATTCGGTAGAGCCCCCTGTCAACGGTTGCAACCCACAGTTCGCTATCGCCAGCCACCAGGAGCCCAGTAATATTGGCGCTGGGCAGCTGCCGTAGAATCGGCGAAGCCTTCAAAGTGACCGAGTCAATTAGATGCACGCCTCCGCCATAAGTCCCGGCCGCCAGCGTGTTGTCTGGCAGTTCGATCAGCGTGGTGACGTACTCGTTGGCCAGTCCAGCACGCTCGTCGATTGTCGTGATTGCTCCATTTCGGAAGCGCAAGAGCCCACCGCCCTCCATGCCAACCCAGACGCCCCCCTCTCGGTCTTCGTACATAGCCAGAACCCTGGCGCCTGGGAGACCGTCATCCGGTCCATAGCTGTCCAATCCGCCGTCGATCTGCCGCAGTAGCGTTTGATTTTCCATCCCAAACCACATCGCCCCCCGGCCGTCAGCCATCATGCTCCAAACGCGCTCGGTTGGCCAGGCCCGTGCGGAATCGGGCGCCTGGACCAAGCCACCACCGTCCAGTTCCAGGACCCGTCCACTTCGCGAGGCCACAAGAAGACGATCGGCGCCCAACGGACTCATGGAAGAAACCGCAATGTCTCCGGCAGCCAGACTCCTGATCAAACGGTTTTCTCGGACGAAGAAGACTCCGGTGTCGGTCCCTACCCAAGTTGTACCGCCAACCAGGCTGATGGCCTGAATGCGTCCAGGGGTCTTAATCTGAGAGTCATCAATGCGCTTGCACTTGCTTACCCAACAGTGATAGAGTCCAGAGTCCCAAGTTCCAACGAGCATGCCTCCCCCTGGCGCTGCCTGGAGTGCCTCAACCCGAGACATGGGCGGTAGGTGATCCACCTCGGTTGCTACGCCCCCGGATAGGGTCAGGAGCCCATTGAGCGTTCCCAACCAGAGGCGCCCCTCTGTGTCTTCCGCCAGAGAGACCACAGGGACGGAGCTTAGAGTTCGGCCCGCGTCGACGGGACTGAATTCAAGGCCGTTGTATCGGACCGCTCCCTGATCCGTGCCTATCCAGAGATAGCCATCTGACGTTTGGAGGATCGCGTTGACCGTGTTTTGAGGTAATCCGTCAGCTACCGTCAGATGGTCGACGACCATCTGGCTAATCAGTTTGCCGGGATCTATGAATGCGGGCTCAGCGGCTGGAGCCGTCGCCAGGAAGTGGGCGACTAGAAGTAGTGCAAGCATGTAGGAGTGCGGTGGGTGCACACGCTGGACTCAAAAACCTTACCGATTAACACGGGGTGCGTACTAAAAGCCGACAATAAGCAATACAAATAACCTATCTCCCTAGGGATAAGGACGCTAAGTTACTGAAAACAAATCACCTGGACCTCCTGTAGCTTTGCGGCTGCGGGAAACTTGCATTTTGATTTGGCACCGCATTTGTAGAAGATGTGGCCCCACCTTCCCCCAACCAGACCCCACCCTGGTATGAATCGCATTGCTTCCACTTGCTTGCTGATTGGTTTTTTGGTCCTGCTATCCGGCTGTTTGGAGCCGATTTCGGCGCCAGAGTTTGTCCCAATGGAACTTGAAGAACAAGTTCTCGGTGACGCCAAGCTGATAAACGGCCACCTGCTGAACCAGACCGCGCTGACCACGCCAGCTGGCAAAGACGATCCGGACGAGATCCGAATCATCATCAAGTTTTTGGAGCCCAAGGGCGATGCCGACGGCTTCCTGAAGCGCCACGGGTTTCTGAAGCGTCACGGTTTCCTAAAGCGGCACAGCGTCTCTGGTGATGTCACCGAGCTTGCCGCTGCCGTCCAGCTAGACAAGAAGGAGATCCAGAAGACCTTCGGGCTTCTTCCAGGGCAGGACATCATAATGCCGGCGCTCAGCCAGCTGCTTGCGCAGAACGAAGTGTTCGAAATTGAGCCGGATTTGAGAGTTTCTGCGGAGAGTGTGAGCATGTCTCCGGCCGGCGACAATCAGACTGTACCGTGGGGTGTACCTCACATTGGAGCGCCACTGGCTGGTCTCACGGAGGACCAACTCTCCAGTGTCCATCTGTATGTGCTGGACACGCGCGTCAACGATGACGATGTCAATCTGGTGGAAGAAATCGAGTTCACCACGAAGACGGGCAAGGACGAGTTTACGCACGGCTACCACATCGCAGGAACTGCTGCCGCGTTGGATAACAACACCGGAGTATTGGGAGTTGCGCCTGGTGTCTCGGTGCACAATATGGTGGTGCTCAACAAGTTCGGCATGACCTCGATGTCGGTGGTGATTGATGCCGTTAACACCATTATCGAGCGCAAGGAGGCGAATTCGGACACGCCCATGATCATGTCACTGAGCTTCGGCGCCTACATCGGAGTGAACCGGAAAACCGCCTTGGACAAGGCTCTGACCAACGCCAGCGATGCTGGTGTGATAGTGATTGTCTCTGCCGGAAATGACGGGTTGAACGCTGACAAGGCAACCCCCGCCCACGCCGAGCGCGTAATCACGGTGGGCTCTCACGGGCCGGACGACAAGCATTCGTCCTTTTCCAATCGCGGCCCGAAGGTCGATGTCCTGGCGCCTGGAGAGGACATCCTCTCGTTGGGGAAGATTTACAAAAATAAAATTGTCCTCCTCCTGGGATCGGGTACGTCCTTTGCGGTGCCCCATGTAGCTGGAGCGGCGGCGGCCGTTTTGGCGAGAGAGCCTGGGCTCGGGTACGAAGCCGTACTGGAGCGCATTTCCTCGCCAAACTGCGTCACCAACACTCCGGCTAACACGACTACTACTTGTGTTCTGCTCAAGTAGCTGTTCAAAAGCGTGTCTCACGTGAGACATTCGTGAGACACCACTGAGACACCGGAACTGTCTCAAGCTCAGGATGAGTGTCGCGCCGGCGTATCGGAAGAGGGGTCCGATGCCTGGTTAGTCGCTTGACCTTGAGAATGCCGCCCAGCGCTTAGCTGGGTGGCATTCTCTATTTTGTGCAGTTATCACTTCCCGCACAATCAAAATGCGGCCCCTTCCCCTTCTCCTGCTCTTGACTTCAGCATGTTCGATCTCCAGCGATGGAGGCCTGACCACGTTTGAAGTCGATATGTCGCAGGAGATTGATGACGGAAGATTCAGTCCGGACATCGATAGGGTCGGGGTCCGCGGGTCGGTTTCGCCTCTCAGTTGGAGCGAGTCCCTGATTGCCGAGGATCCCGACGGCGATTCGGTGTACACCGTGAAGGCGGCTCTCCCCATCAGCGGCGAGCCGGCTCGCTACAAGTTCAAGGTGGAGGGCACAGAGCCCTCTGAGGGCTGGGAGGCCGGCCCAGACCGCCTGGTCTCTCGCACTGGCGCAGGGGAGAGGATCACCCGAGCTTTCAATGACGGGCCGCCGGATGCCCCGAGCCGACTCACGGGGACCATCAAGGCGCATCCCGGAGTCGAGTCAGCGTTCCTGGACTATCCCCGGGACGTGTGGGTGTACCTGCCGCCCAACTACGGCCGCTCAGCGGATCGATATCCAGTCCTGTATCTCCAGGATGGCCACGCCGTCTTCGACAGCTGGGCGGGCGGGTTTGAGTGGGGTGCGGATGAGACGGCAGAGGCTCTAATCGCCGAGGGTGCCATTGAGCCCATAATTATCGTGGGGGTATCGGCCACACCAGGTCGGATCAGCGAGTACACGCCTTCCGCAGGGTCGGTAGCTGGGGGCGACACTCTGGGAGGCAAGGGCCCGGACTACGTCCGCTTTCTGACAGAGGAACTCAAGGCCCTAATCGACGCCCAATATCGAACTATCCCCGGCCGTGCAGCAGTGGGTGGCTCTTCGCTAGGCGGCTTGATTTCGATCTACGCGGGGCTTGCCCGCCCGGATGTATTCGACGGCGTTCTGGCCGCCTCACCCTCGGTATGGTGGGATGAGGAGTCGATCCTTTCGATGGTTCGAGAATCCGCTGCTTTGCCGTCACGGATCTGGGTCGATGTCGGCTCCGAGGAAGGTCCGGGAATGGTATCGGGTGCTGAATCTCTAGCCGGCACGATTACCAGCCGTCAAGACAACGTTGAGGTGCATCTGGAGATCGCGCCGGGCGCCAGTCACCACGAACTAGCCTGGTCTGCCCGTTTTCCGGATATGCTTCGGTTCCTCTACGAGCTCTAGACTCTGAAGGCCGGCACCCGTCGTGTGCATTAATCCGGAGTGGTATGACAATTGGGTGACATCCATTGGTGCTACACTGTACGTTCGGCCACACAATCACGACGCGTTTTGGAAACTTCAACATTGCTAATAGGGGCGGCCGGCATCGCCGTTGGCGGGGTGCTGTCATGGTTGATTGTCAGAACTAAAGCCCACGCCCTATCCGCCAGTCTCGCAGAGCGCTCAGCACAGCTGGACTACCTCCGCGTCGAGATGGACAAACTCCGCCTCGCCCACGGCGAGTCGGAACGCCTGCTGTCAGCGGAGCGCACTGCTCGAAACGTGGAGAGGAGGGTTGACGAAGAGAAAATTGACGCATTGACCCAGGCCCAGGAGCAGTGGATCATCCAGATCGACGCGCTTTCCCGCAAGGCGCTGGACGAAAACAACAAGACGTTTATGGAGCTGGCTCGCAGCCAGTTCGACAAACTGGTCACCAAGTCAGAGGAACGCGGCGAGCATGGTCGGCTGAAGATCCAGCAACTCGTGGACCCGCTCGGGAAGTCGTTGGAAGCGGTGCAGCAGCAATTAGCGGCCGTGGAGAAGGATCGCACCGACTCCTATTCTGCCCTGCGCCAGCAAGTCAGGTCACTGTCGGAGTCGCAGGCGAAGCTGCAGAAGGAGGCGGCCAATCTGGTCACCGCTCTACGGCGTCCTGACGTGCGAGGCCGGTGGGGCGAGGTCCAACTGCGCCGTGTGGTGGAGTTAGCAGGGATGGTGCCGTATTGCGATTTTCAGGAGCAGCCTACGGTGCGGACTGCACATGGGCGGCTGCGTCCCGACCTCGTGGTCAAACTGCCTGGCAACCGGATTATCGTGGTCGATGCCAAGGTGCCGCTGGAGGCTTATCTCGAGACGATCGAGGCCGAGGATGAGGAGACGCGGCGTCGCGAGTCGCTGAGGCACGTCTCCCAGCTGAAGGAGCACATCCGAAAGCTGGGGGCCAAGGCCTACCACGACCAGTTCGACACCACCCCGGACATGGTGGTTCTCTTTCTCCCAGGCGAATCTTTCTACTACGCCGCGCTCCAGACGGACCCCGGGCTCTTTGAGTACGGTATCGACAGCAACGTCATCGTTGCGACGCCCATGACTCTGATCGCGCTATTGCGGGCGGTGGCCTACGGCTGGCGCCAGGAGCAGATCGCGGAGAACGCCCGCCAAATAAGCGGACTTGGACAGGAGCTCTACGACCGCATTTGCCACCTGGCCGAGCATTTCTCAAAGGTGGGGACGGGTCTGAATACGGCCATCGGTAACTACAACAAGGCCGTCGGCACACTGGAGTCCCGCGTCCTGGTATCCGCCCGTCGGTTCAAGGAGTTGGGGAGTGGATCATCCAAGGAGATCCCCGCTGCGGAGCCGGTGGACGTGCTGCCCCGAACTATGTCTGCGCTCGACATCGTTCCGGCGCCGCAATTGCCGCTTGGCGGGGATGGGGGGCAGCAGGACGAGCCCGCGGAGCCCGCCGGTCAGTCCCAGTAGATTCGCCTATCGTCGTGTGCCCGGTGGTCGATACCATCGGAGTACGTTTCACGGCCATCTCGCATCAGTTGAACAGCCCGCTCAGACTTCTCCTCCTGCCGCTCGTTGTCGGAGCGGTGATGGCAGCAAGCCACCGCTCTGTGGAGCTGCCGCGGAATCAGGGTGAGCTGTTTTCGGGATCTGGAAATTGCGCGGCCTGCCACTCGCCGGATTCGATGGATCCGGCCGCGCTCCGGGGCCAGGACGGTAGCGACGTTTCGCCGCCCAGCTTCTGGCGAAGCACCATGATGGCAAACGCTGCCAAGGACCCGCTGTGGCAAGCGAAGGTGAGTGCCGAGGTCGCGGCCAACCCAGGCCTGAAGGCGGCCATTGAAGACAAATGCATCACGTGCCATGCGCCTATGGGCCGCCTGGAAGACCGCGCAAATGGGGGCACCTCGTATTCGTTGGAGCAGATGCGTTTGGATCCACTGGCGCTCGATGGAGTCAGCTGCACCGTGTGCCACCAGATAAAGCCCGATAACCTCGGCCAGGATGAGAGCTTCTCTGGAGGCTTCGAAGTCAGTCATGACCAAACCATCTACGGCCCCTATACCGATCCGTTTGGCTGGCCCATGCTCGCCATGAGCGGGTATGAACCCGTCTATGGGGAGCACATCAACAGCTCTGCACTCTGCGCCACCTGCCACACGCTGTTTACCGATTCGGTCGACGAGACGGGCGCCGTGACCGGAAGACTCCCTGAGCAGACTCCCTACCTGGAATGGCTGAATTCTTCCTTCCCGGCAGAGGACATTCAGTGCCAAACCTGCCATATGCCCGTGGAGCCCGCCCCGGTGCCCATCGCGAACACGCCGCGGGGACTGGATGCGCGAGAACCGTTCTATCGACATGAGTTCGTGGGCGGGAACGCCTACATGTTGACCATGCTCAGAGACAACGCGGAGGCCCTGGGCGTCACAGCCGAGTCTGTTCACTTCGATTCGACCATCGCACGTACCCGGAGAGTCCTCGCATCGGCGGCTACCGTCGTGGCCACGCCGCGCTGGGTGGGCGATACCCTCGAAGTCGACGTTCACGTCCAGAATTGGTCTGGACACAAGCTGCCGACGGGGTATCCCTCACGGCGCATGTGGCTTGAAGTGAAGCTCACCGACGCGTCCGGGAATACGGTATTCCACTCAGGCGGCTGGGATCCAGATACCGGTAAGCTGGACGCGGAGCCAGCCGAGTATTCACCGCATCTGGAGGTCATCACATCCGGCGCTGACGCACAGGTGTATCAGTCGATGTTGGGCACCCCAGACGGCGAACCAACCCACGCTCTACTCCGGGCGTCAGGCTATCTGAAGGACAACCGAATCCCGCCGCAGGGATGGACGTCATCGGGCCCGCGCGCAGGCGATACTCCGGTGACAGGAGCGGCAGCCACGGATCCTGATTTCAATCGAGACGCAGGAATCGAGGGGACGGGTGCCGACAACGTCACCTACCGTATCCGCGCTTCGGATCAGGCTCATCTTCTGGAAGTCAGGCTCCTTTACCAGAGCGTGAGCCCACGCTATGCCGAAGATCTCCTGTCTTATCAGACAGATGAAGTCGACCGGTTTCGCGAGATGTATATGGCCGCCTCCAATGCTCCTGAGGTCATGGCTGAGGTCGCCTTGGAGATTGGCGCATCTGTCGGCAATGAAGCCGAGGTGCATCCTTCAGGCGGCAACACCTTGACGGCCTACCCGAACCCTGCGGTCACCGGCGTATCCTTGGTCCAGTCAGCGGCCCACGCTGATGCAGGAGTCAGTCTCAGACTAGGCGTATACGACATTCTCGGACGCCGCATTCGAACGCTAGCCGGCCGCTACTGGGACCTCCGGGGGGAGTCAGGCCAGCGAGTTGCCCCAGGCCTGTACTTCGTCGTGGACGAATCGTCCGGTGCTCCCGGCGCATCAGCGGCCGTCAGCGTGTCCCGCTGACGACCGCGCGTTAGCTGCCGCGTTTCTACTGCGTGTTGGGATTGCCGCGGCGGCGACCCGGCCGCTGCGCTAGGACAATCTCCGCGTACTTGACCAGCTCCTCTTCAGAGAGGACGTCCTTGAGGAGGGTGAGTGTTTCCTCGTCGATTGCCCCCATCTGCTCGCGCATGGCCGTCATGCCGGCCCGGC
>JBLFXH010000010.1:0-29520 GCA_047611125.1 Rhodothermales bacterium | reverse complement strand
GCGCGGACCACGCTGGAGGCGATGGCCGCGGTTCAGGGGCACACGCAATCGCTGCATACCAACGCTCTGGACGAGGCCCTAGCCCTACCGTCAGACTTCTCGGCGCGAATCGCCCGAAATACCCAGCTCGTACTTCAGCATGAAACAGGGCTGACCAAGGCCATCGATCCGTGGGCAGGGTCCTACTACGTTGAGCGGTTGACCCATGATCTGATGGAGCAGGCCTGGCGTCATATCCAAGAGGTCGAAGCCGTCGGCGGCATGGCGCGAGCCATCGAGCAAGGATTGCCCAAGCGCCGAATAGAGGAAGCGGCCGCGCGCAAACAGGCACGCATTGACTCCGGCCTGGACGTCATTGTCGGGATCAACCGTTTCAAGTCAGACGAGGCCGAGGATATTGACCTACTAGAGGTGGACAACAACGCCGTTCGGGAGGAGCAGCTTGGCAGATTGGCTGCTCTCAAGGCCGAGCGAGACCCCAAGGCAGTAGAGGATGCGCTCGGCCGGTTCCGCGAAGGAGCCCGCTCCAACGCCAATCTTCTGCATCTGGCCGTTGAGGCCGCGCGGGCCCGGGCGACCCTCGGCGAGATCTCGTCTGCTCTTGAAGAAGTGTTTGGACGGTACGTGGCCGATATTCCCACCATATCAGGTGTTTTTGCCGCAGAGATGATCGACAACAAGGAATTTGGAGAGGCCAGGGCGCGCGCTGATCGCTTTTCCTCCGGGAATGGAAGACGCCCGCGGATTCTGGTTGCAAAACTCGGCCAGGATGGACACGATCGTGGCGCGCGGGTGGTTGCCACTGCGTTTGCCGATGTCGGCTATGACGTTGACGTCGGTCCCCTTTTCCAGCTGCCCGAGGAAGCCGCGAGGCAAGCGGTGGAGAATGATGTGCACGTAGTCGGAGTCTCGAGCCTGGCCGGCGGACACAAGACACTGGTGCCTCAGATAATCCAGGCCCTGGAAGCGCTCGGACGGCCGGACGTTCTGGTGGTGGTTGGCGGCGTCATTCCGCCGAACGACTACGCGGCCCTCTTCGCCTCAGGTGTCGCGGCCGTGTTCGGCCCGGGAACGGTCCTCTCTGATGCAGCCATTGAACTCATCGACCTGATAGACTCGCGCCAGACCAGCGATGGCTGATCACCGAAAGGAATCCAGCCAGCGACTCGGGTCAGCCAGCGGTGCCCGGAATCCCGCGCTGAGCAAGTCGGTTCGCACCGCCCCATCCTTGGACGCCTTGGTCGCCGGCGTGAGGGGCGGAAACCGCGCCCTCCTGGGCCAAGCCCTCAGCCTGGTCGAGAGTTCGCTTGCCACGGATCAGGAAAGAGCATCCGCTCTCCTCTCTACGATTGACGCGCCTGCCGACAATGCTACGCTCCGCGTTGCCATCTCCGGCGCACCCGGTTCGGGAAAGAGCACGCTGATCGATGCGCTCGGTATCTGGTTGACCTCAGCTGGGCACCATGTGGCCGTGTTGGCAATCGACCCGACCTCCGCGCGTACCGGGGGCAGCATTCTCGGAGACAAAACGCGGATGCCCCGGCTGGCTGTGGATGATATGGCCTTCATTAGGCCCAGCCCCACCAGTGGGATGCTCGGAGGCGTGGCGAGGGCCACTCGCCCGGCAATCGCTGTCCTGGAGGCGGCGGGATACGACATCATCCTTCTCGAAACCGTCGGCGTCGGCCAGTCCGAGACGGCTGCCAGAGATATGTCGGACTTTTTCCTGCTGCTCTCTTTGGCCGGAGCAGGCGATGAGCTCCAGGGCATCAAGCGAGGAATTGTCGAGGTGGCCGATGCGGTTGCGGTCACCAAGGCCGACGGTGACAATCGCGAGCCGGCCGCCGCTGCAGCTTCGCGTCTCCGCTCGGCGCTTCGCCTTTTTCCCCAGGATGCGTCTGGCTGGCGCCCACGGGTAATGACCTGCTCGGCAACTGAATCTGAGGGGCTCCAGGATATCTGGACGGCCGTCTCGGACTACCGCGAAACGACCGTCGAAACTGGCTTCTGGTCCAATCGCCGAAGGATCCAGCAACTGCAATGGTTTGACGAAGAGGTCCGCGCCCGCCGCGCGGCGTCTGAGGCCGACACCCTGACTGTTGTCCGAAGACAACTCCGCGAAGACGTAGGCAGCGGGAAGAAGCACCCCTTCCTCGCCGCCGGTGAGTTCATGAGCGCTCTCGGGGCGTCGCGCTAACCCGGTGCGTTCCTAGCCGAGTACCGAAGCCGCCTTTCGCAGTCTTCGGGCGCAGGCCTCCGGACCCAAGAGCGCCATCATTTCAAAGAGCCCCGGACCCATGGTCACGCCGCTGACCGCCAACCGAGCGGGGTGAATAAGACGGCCCGCGCCGACCTCCCGAGACTCGGTCAGTTCGCGCAGTGTCTGTTCAAAGGCCTCGGGCGTGGCGTCAATGCCGGCTTCAAGGGCCGCGGCATAGCTCTCAGTCAGCTCAGCTGAATCCTCCTTCCAACGCTTCTTGACTCCCTTCTCGTCGTAAGACTCGGGATCCGAAAAGAAATAGCCCGTGGCGGTGACGAGTTCAGAAGCGAAGGCCACCCGATCCTGCATCAGACCCACCATCTCAGCCACGTAAGCCTCGTCAGTCTTGATTCCGGCTGACGCCAGAGCAACAGAGGTCCGGTCGGCAAGGTTCGAGACGGGCAGGCGTCGGAGGTGCTGCCCATTGAACCAGCGCAGCTTCTCGAGATCGAACTGCACGCCCGCGCTACCCACGCGCTCAACAGAGAAGGCCTCCACCAGTCCGTCCATATCAAAAAGTTCGCGGTCGTCGCCGGGGTTCCAGCCCAGGAGAGCGATGTAGTTGATCAGCGCTTCAGCCTCGTAACCAGCCTCCTGGTACTGTTTGACAAGAACCGGGATACCCTGGCGCTCCGCGGCCCGCTTGGAGAGTTTGCCTCCAGTGGGGCTCAGGATCAGCGGCAAGTGAACCATGGTGGGTGCATTCCACCCGAGGGCTTCATAGAGCAGGATGTGCTTGGGCGTTGATGAGAGCCACTCCTCACCACGAACTACGTGGGTGATGCCCATGTAGTGGTCATCGACCACGTTGGCCAGATGGTAGGTGGGCATTCCGTCGGACTTCACCAGGATCTGATCATCGACGACGTCGGAGGCAAACGACACCTGGTCGCGAACGGCATCCACAAAACTGACCGTTCTCCCTGGCTCCACTAGCAGCCGGATAACGTGTGGCGTTCCGGCTGCCAGTAGCGCGGCTGTTTCCGAGTCGCCAAGCGTCAGGCTGTTGCGTAGATCGCCACGCGTGTGGCAGTCACATCGTGGCGAGGGGTTCTCCGGTGACTTCAGTCGCTCTCGTAGGGCATCAAGCTCTTCGGGCGTGTCGAACGCGTAGTAGGCCGCACCGCTCTTGACGAGTTCGGCCGCGTGGCGCGCGTACAACTCGGACCGTTCGGACTGGCGGTACGGACCGCAGTCGCCGCCGGCCTCGGGACCTTCATCCACATCCAGGCCTGCCCATTTAAGCGTCGACAAGATGTCCTCCTCGGCATCGGCCACGAACCGCGTACGGTCAGTGTCCTCGATGCGGAGAATGAACGCGCCGCCGGTCTGCCGTGCGAGCAAGTAGTTGTACAGGGCCGTGCGGAGACCGCCGATGTGCAGATAGCCAGTGGGACTCGGTGCAAATCGCACCCGGACCTGAGACATGTGGAGCAGCGAATGGTGGGAGGAATCCCAAAATACCGTCCGGAACCAGCGCGTCCGACTCGTTCACCGTGAATCCGTGGGCCAGTTAGCCGCAGAAGGGCCCTACGGCCCGTCTGCCGACCTGAAACCCTCTACCGTCACACCCGGCGTGATCACGTAGACCGTGTTGAGCACGCCAAATATGGGCGCCTCTAGGTCCACCATTTCCTGCTCCCCTATGATCAACGACGTCGTGCCCTCCGCAGAGTCGCGCGGGAGATAGAGTCCGAGGATGAAGAGGCAGGCCGCCATCACCACCGTCGTGCCCAGGCTGACCGACCCGCGCGATTGCCAGAGCGGCTCTCGATCTCCCACCCGGTCCATCCTTTCGGTTCGCACCTTCACCTCCGCAAGGCGATCGAAGAAGGCCTCGTCAGCCGACTGAGGCACGGCTATGTATTCCTCACGCGCTACCCGGCGAAAGGACAGGACCGAGTCCATGTTGCTCCGGCAGCCCTGGCATTCGGCAAGGTGGCCGAAAAGAGGCGCCTGGGCGGCCATGTCCAGCTCTCCGTCCAGATAGCTGTGGAGCGCGTCCTCGAGTGCCGACCGTAGGTCCTCGCTGGCTGTGCAATTCGTGGCGTTCATGCCTCAGCCCCCCTAGTGGCTGCCACAGTCGCCTTTTCTTTGGGCAGTTCATTCATGACCGGGGTCAGCATCGCAGCCAATTTGCGACGAGCCTTAAAGAGGCGGGACTTCACCGCACTCACCGTTGATCTGGTCACCGCCGCAATCTCGTCGTAGGACAAGTTCTGGTACTCGCGAAGGATCAGTACTTCGCGGTAGTCCGGCTTGAGGCGCATCAAGCACTCGCTAACCATAGCGATCCGCTCGCTCTTCTCCAGTTTGGATCCCGGCGTCGAGTCTCCGGGCACATCCTCAATACCGTCGCCATAGCCCACCATACGCTTGTCCCGCCGCATCGTGTTCAGGCACTGGTTGCGGGCGATGGTAAAGAGCCAGGACTTGAAGCTCGAGGACTTGAGCAGGCGATCGCGATTCTCGTACAATCTTAGAAAGGTATCCTGCATCACGTCCGCTGCCACCTCGCGGTCGGCAAGCATCTTGACGCAGAAGGCGTAGACCGGCCCTTTATAGCGGTTATACAGGGAGACGAACGCGAATTCATCTCCCGCCTGGAATGCCTCGATTAGCGGTTGGTCACCGGTCATAATTAGCGCGCGGCTTTGCGTAATGCTCATATGACACACCGTATTCGGGAAAGTTGCTCGACAAGTTTCGGAACCGGTACGCGCAGGTTGCGTCTGTGGGCGCGCTCCGGTTCGCCCGGGCTGTACCATATTCAGAACTTCCCTCCTTAGTCCATGCGATTGGTTCTCCCCCTTGCTCTGACCGTGCTCCTCGCTGCCTGTACCGGGCTTGGCTCCGGGACGGAATCCGCGCAGCCCGGTGATGCGATCGTGGCATCGATTGGCTCGGAAGCGATGACGCTTGCCGAATTCGAGCGACAGTACGTTCGCTCCCTTCCCGATTCTGCCGAGCCTGCCGCTGATTCCCTCGCCGAGTATCAGGACTTCCTGAAGCGCTACGTAGACTTCCGCCTCAAGGTGACGCTGGCCGATTCGGCGGGCTATGACACCCGTGAGGACCTGCGGACGGAAATGGCGCAGTACCGCAGCCAGCTCGCTAGGCCATACCTCCTGGAACGAGAGGTTGTAGAGCCGCTCATTGAGGACCTCTGGGCCAAGAAGCAGGAGATGGTAGACGTGAGTCACATCCTCTTGCGTCTCGAACCTGATGCCGTGCCCAATGACACCGTCCGCGCCTTCCAGCGCCTGGCGGGGATCGTGGACTCGGTCGGCGCTGGAGCGGATTTCGGAGCCATGGCGGCGCGCTACTCTGAAGACCCCTCAGCCAAGACTCCCAATCGGCCGGGATACGAAGGGCGCCTGGGATTCTATTCGGGCGGCCGGATGGTCAAGCCCTTCGAGGATCGCATGTTTGCGACCTCCGTGGATTCGGTCTCGAGCATTTTCCGCACACAGTACGGCTACCACGTTCTGATGGTGCATGCGCGAAAGGACGCGCAGCCTGAGCGCCGCATTGCCCACATCATGATTCAGCCACGGGGCCAAACGGCCGCGGACAGTTTGGATTCCGCTACTCGGCTGGAAGAGGCGCTCGCCCGGCTCGTGGACGGTGAGGACTTTGCTGACGTCGCACGGGAGGCCTCCAATGACCAGCAGAGCGCTACACGAGGCGGTGATCTAGACTTCCTCGCGTATGACGGTTGGCTCCCGGCCCCCTTGCGGGACGCGGCCTTCTCGATCGACTCAGTGGGTGTTTTCGTCGGCCCAGTACAAACGCAGTTTGGGCAGCACCTGGTCAAGCTTCTGGCCATCCGCCCGCTTCCGAGCTACGAAGAATCGTACGAGGGATTGAAGGCCGAGGTGGCCAGATTGCCGCGATCCAACAATGCCGAGGCTGAGTTTGCGGCCACCATTCGTGCCCGTGAGGGTGCTCGGACGGATACCGCTTGGGTCAACCAGTTGTTGGGCACATCATCACCCGACTCGGTGCTGTTCTCGCTCACCAACAATACCGCCCCGCCCGAGCTGCTCAACCGGCCGGTTGCATTTCTTGGCGACTCGGTCTACACAGCGGCCCAGTTCGGACAATTCGCAGCAGGCTACAACGCAGCACGCGAGTTCTCGCCTCAGCGGCGCTTCCAGGCAACGTTGGATGCGTACCTGAATGACCGGGCTATTTCCTTTGAGGTTTCGGCGCTGGAAGCCAGAGACGACAACTTCCGGCAGACCATGCAGGAGTTCCGGGATGGCCTGATGCTGTTTCGGCTCATGGAGGATTCGGTATGGACTGCTGCCAACACAGATTCGGCTGCGCTGGAGGCCCACTATGCCTCCAATCCACAATCGTACGAGTACCCCGACCGCACGCGGATTCTTGGGATAGCCTCCTCATCTGACTCGCTGATGCAGGTGGTACACGGACTCCTCGAGGCGGGTACCCCGTATGGCGCCATTCTCGACGCGTACCGGACGGACTCCACGTCCGTGGTTCGCTTCGACACCACCTTTGTAGCGGGCGAGACCTCATCCATATACGATCAGGCCATGGATCTGTCTCGGGCTGACTTCACGCCCGTTCTGGCGTACTCCGGCGGTCGCATCGTTCTGGTCAATGATGGAATCGACCCCTCTCGGCCCAAGGACTTTACCGAGGCCAGAGCGCAGGTTGTCTCCGAGTATCAGGAGATTCTCGAGACCCGCTTGCTGGAGCGCCTACGCGCAGAGTATTCGGTTCGACTCTATCCCGATCGCCTGTCGACCGCGTTTGGACGTCAGCCCGATTGAGACCTCTGCGTTCAATACTTGGTTTCCTGGTCATCGCAGCCATCCAGGCATGTGAGGGGCCCCCTGTTCCTCAGGAGTTCGCTGCCAGGCTAGGGTCCGAGATCCTGAGTCAGGATGAACTTGGGGAAGCGCTGGAGGGTCTGACCGTTGAGATGGACTCAGCCGATGCCGCCCGTCAGGTGGTTGAGCAATGGGTAACCAATCAGTTGCTTCTGGCCGAGGCCCGGCGCCGGGGCATTGATCGCGACCCACGAGTTAGGGCCCACGCCGACGACGCAGAGCGCGCGGTAGTGGTAGACGCCCTCCTGGGCGTGCTATTCGAGGAGTCCCCAAATGGGCCCACTGAGGCCGAGATGCAGGACTACTTTGAACGTAACCGCGATCGATTGCGGCTGGCTGAGCCGTATGTGCGCATGCGCTATCTGGCTGTGGATGATCAGGCGGCGGCTCAGGACGCCCGCACCCGCCTAGCCCGCCTGAATATCGACGACCAGGCGGGATGGGAGAATCTCGTTGACGAGCTGTCGACCGAAGCCGCCCTCTCTCGCGGATTGGCCATGTCCCTTGTTCCAGAAACACGTGCGTTCTCCGAGTACCCATCCCTGGCCTCGGCGGTAATTGCGACGCGTGTCGGACGGACTACTCCCGCGGTTCAGGACCGCGGCTCTTTCCACATTGTGACAGTGCTGCAGCGAGTCCCGGCCGGCACACTTCCAGAGAGAGCCTGGATCGAGGAGTCGCTTCGCCAGCAGCTCCGGATAGAGTCTCGGAAACTGTTATATGCACGTCTTGTACAACGACTTCGCAACGAGGCGCTCGCTCGGGAGCAGCTGCAGGTTCGCTAAATCGGGCTCTCACCGTGCTTGGCGTAGTCCCCGGTACGATTTGAGTACCGTCGTTCGTTTGCCAGTGTGTGAAGTGTCCAACCCCGTCTGAGAAAGCCCCTATGTTTCGAGCCCTTGCCCTTCTGTGTCTGATTCTTCTGGTTGCCGCCGCACCACCTGCCTCGGCCCAGGATCAGCCCGTTGTCGACGAGATCGTCGCAGTTGTGGCGGACCAGATTCTCCTTCGCTCTGAAGTAGACGCAATTGTTGCCGGTGTTTCCCGCCAGCAAGGCCTCACCTACTCCGATGAACTCTGGAACGATGCGCTCCAGCAGTTGGTCGACGAGAAGGTGCTGGTCATCCACGCACGGCGCGATACAACGCTGATCGTCAGCGATGATCAGGTGACCCAGACGCTGAATCAGCGTATTGCCGGAATGGCGGCCCAGGTCGGTGGTGAGCGCAGGCTCGAAGAGGCCTACGGCAAGACCATTGTCGAGATCAAGGCCGAGCTTCGAGACGAGTTCCGCGATCAGATTCTGGCCGACCAGTACAGGCAGCGAAAGCTGTCAAGCATCAAGGTGACCCCCTCGGATGTTCAGGACTTTTTCCGTCAGTTCCCCACCGATTCCCTCCCGACTCTGCCCGAGGCCGTTCGCGTGTCTCACGTGGTGCGGTATCCCGCGGTCACCGAGGATGCCCGCGCGGAGGCCCGCGAGATTCTCTCGGCCATTCGCGACTCGATTGTAGTCGGCGGTGGAGCCTTTGAGGAATGGGCTACGGCCTTTTCCGAGGATCCAGGCTCAGCAGAAAACGGCGGGCGCTACGAGAACATGTCCCTCGGCGAAATGGTGCCGGAATTTGCGGCCGTCGCCTCGAGAGCTGCGGCTGAGGTGGTCTCAGGAATCTTCGAGACCGAGTTTGGACTTCACATACTCAAGGTCAATTCTCGGCGCGGCGATGCCGTGGATTACAACCACATCCTGATTCAGTTTGACGCCTCAAAATCAGACCCGAAAGTGGCCATTGACTACCTGACATCCGTGCGGGACTCTGTCCTTGCCGGCGAACTCGACTTCCCGACCGCTGCTCGCAGGCATTCGGAAGACCAGAGTTCGGTTGCCCAGGGCGGCCGGGTCATCGACCCTCAGAGCGGCCAGCGTGACCTGTTTATTGAGGCCCTCGGGCCATTCTGGCAAGCCGCGTTGAGGGATCTGGCCGTGGACTCAGTCAGCGTCCCACAGGAAGTCGAACTGGTCAACGGGCGCCGAGCATACCACATTGTCCGACTTCGAAAACGTACGCCCTCCCATCAGGTAGACATCCTCACCGACTACGCGTTCATCGAACAGTATGCACTGCGTCAGAAACAGTCTGATCGGGTAGCCGTGTGGCTGCGCGGACTCAGGAAAGGCGTGTACATTGATGTTCGCACCCAGGCAGGCGCCGACACGACAGCATCCAATTGACAATAGACTCCATGCAGGCAGTGGCCACCCCCGAAACTCTCAAAGACCTGCACGCCGGATTCGATCGCCTGCGGAAGGAAGTAGCCAAGATCATTGTCGGCCAGGATGAGATCATCCAGCAGATCTTCATCAGTTTAATCTGTCGCGGGCATGTGCTTCTCATCGGTGTTCCTGGGCTTGCCAAGACACTGCTGATCCGGACCCTCGCCGACGCGGTCGAGCTCAAGTTTGCTCGGATCCAGTTCACTCCGGACCTCATGCCGAGTGACATCACTGGCACCGAGATCATCGAAGAAGACGCGACCACTGGGAGGCGGGCCTTCAAGTTCGTCAAGGGTCCTGTGTTTGCGAACGTCCTCCTTGCTGACGAGATCAACCGAACCCCTCCCAAGACCCAGGCCGCGCTTCTCGAGGCCATGCAGGAGCATCGCGTGACCGCCGCAGGTGAGACGTATTCGCTGCCCGAGCCATTCTTTGTTCTGGCCACCCAGAACCCCATTGAACAGGAAGGGACCTACCCCCTGCCGGAAGCCCAGCTAGATCGCTTCATGCTGAACCTGTGGCTGGACTATCCTGAGTTTGATCAGGAAGTGGAAGTGGTTCGCAAGACCACTGGAAGCTCCTCCCCGAAAGTGGAGCAGGTCATGAAGGGCGACGACCTCATGCGATACCAGGCGTTCGTGCGGCAGCTCCCTGTTGCGGACAACGTCATTGAGCACGCTGTCCGATTGGTCTCCATGACGCGACCTGGTCGCGGCGAGGCACCGGACTTCATCTCCAACTACCTGAGCTACGGCGCCGGGCCTCGTGCTTCGCAGTACCTGATCCTTGGGGCAAAGGCACTTGCCGCACTTGATGGTCGGCTCACCCCGGATATGGCCGATGTGGATCGCTTGGCCGTCCCGGTCCTGAGGCACCGCATTGTGACGAACTTCAACGCCGAGGCAGACGGAATATCTGCAGTGGACATCGTAAACCGACTCCTAGAAGCCCGACAGTAGCCATGTCCAGGGATTCCAGCGGATTCCTGGCCCCCGCTGCCGTCCTAGCACCAGCTGCCTTCCTAGCACCAGCTGCCCTCCTGCCGGACGGCTGGCACAAAGACGTGGAACTACGCTGGAACAGCGACGGCATCCTGACCAAGGTAGAGCCGCGCGCCAAGCGATCTCCGCCATCGAGCAGTGCTCCATCTGGCGGGCTGACACGACTCGCAGGGCCGGTGATTGCTGGGATGCCGAACCTGCACTCGCATGCCTTCCAGCGTGCCCTTCTCGGCCGAGTCCAAAGCCCGGACCCTGGCGACGATTTTTGGTCGTGGCGGAGTTTGATGTATCAAACCGTCGAGGCACTCACGCCAGATCTTGTCTACAAGTTATCTGCCTGGACCTTCGGACAGATGGTAGCCTCCGGGTATACCTCTGTCGTCGAATTCCACTACATCCACCGGCCAGGCGGAGCGCCACCGACAGACTCGCTGAACGCCATTCTGGACGCAGCCAGGGCATCAGGCATCCGCCTGACGCTGGCGCCCGTGCTCTATCGCTGGGGGGACTCCACCGGATCTCCCCTCAGTTCGCAGCAGCGGGCGTTCTACCTGGATCATGGCGAGCTGCAGGACCTCGTGGCTAGGATCACCCAGTCTAAAGCCGCCCTCGCCCTGGCCCCGCACTCCCTCCGCGCTGCAAGCGCAGACGACCTGCACTTCCTCACGGATCTCGCCGGCGATGTCACTCCTCTACACATCCACGTATCCGAACAGCCGGCAGAAGTCCGGGAGTGCCTCAAGAGTTTGGGCTCTACGCCTATTGAATGGCTGGACCGGGAGTTCGGCTTGAGTCCACGCTGGGGACTGGTGCACTGCACTCAGGCCACGGACTCAGAACTGGATATCCTCGACCTCGGTGGGCCAACCTTGATCTTGTGCCCGACCACGGAGCATGATCTGGGAGACGGGCGCTTTCCCCTCGAGCAGGCCCCCTCGGCCAACTGGGGAATCGGATCCGACAGTCACGTCTCCCTTTCCCCGGCGCAGGAGCTGCGAACGGTGCTGTACGGCATGCGGGCTTCCGCTGGCAAACGCGCCGTTTTTGAGGCTTCCCCGTTGTCAGATGGGACACGGCTTTGGCAGTCGGCCGCTTCGGTTGCGCCATCCGTCTCCGGCTGGCCAAACGGCCAACTGCGCGCGGGAGCGACAGCAGACTTTTTGGTCCTGGACCCAGAAGCGCCCGATCTCGTCGGCCTCTCCCCTGACGAAATGGTGAGTGCCTGGGTCCTGTCGGGCCAGACGCGCGATCTGGCTGAAGTGCGGGTTGGCGGAGAGATCTTGGCCCGGCACGGGGTTCACGAAAATAGCAGCCAGTTGGACGCCGATTGGCGTCAGGCCATGCGAACGCTTCGGGTCTGAGCGGCGTCCTGCTCTCCGGAGTGCGCCTCTGCTTCGGGCTCATCGCTCCACCCGCTCATGAGAATCGAGACCGGCTTCAGCACCTCGATATTCTCAAAGACGATCTTCACCGCCGCGGTCAACGGGACGGCCAGTACGAGACCCCAGAAGCCCCAGAGCCAACCCCAGAAAATCAGGCAGACAAGGATGAACAGTGGGCTCAGGTTCAGCCGGAACCCCATCAATCTAGGCTCGATGAAATTGCCCAGGACCGCCTGCATACTTACCAGAAGTACGAGCAGAACTATGGTTAGTCCGACAGAATCGAACTGGAGTAGGGACAGGAATACCGGGAAAACTACGGCCACCAGAGACCCGAAGTTTGGGATGTAGTTCAGGACAAAGGCCAGGAAACCCCACACGAAGGGGAAGTCCACCCCAAAGGCAGCAACAACGAGGCCAGTGATCAAGCCTGTTAGAAAACTGATCAAGGTTTTCGTGATCAGATACCTTCGAAGTTGGGCGTCCACGTTTGAAATCACGGTCGCGATCCGATCAGCGGGTCCTTCAGGGAAGGCCAGTTTCACCTTCTCGACCAGGTCGCCACTGCCGGCCAGAATGAACATCATGAACAGCAGCACGAGAAAGGCCGTGCCCAGAAAGGAGAAGAACGTCCCGATGCCGGTGGTTATCACGCCCGTCAACGAGGACAGATTTATCGATCGACTCCAGGTGGTATCACCAACTTCTATGCTGAAGTCTGCCAGACGGAGGATGGCCCAGGCTTCAACGTTGTTGAGGTAGGCCGTGGCCCTCGCCTCATACCGGGGGACTTCCTGGGCGAACGACCCAATCGAGGACGTGAGAAACCATCCCAGCAGGAACAGGACGAGAAAGAATGCGATCAAGACCAGCAGCAGGGATAGTGCGGTCGGGAATCTCCTTGCCTTCAGACCGACGATCAACGGCTTGAATATCACCGATAGGAGCATCGCCAATACGAACGGCATCAGCACCACGCGCAATTGCATGAGCGTGACGCCCACGACGAACACCGCGACGATGCCCAGAAAGATGCTGATAAGATTGTAGTTGCGCATGCTCCGATTCACTCCTTCACTGACGATTGTAACGCCATCTGCCGAGTAATTGATGCGAGTTCTTGGGTTTCTCCTGACACTACTCCTGCTACCCCTTTCAGCACCCGGTCCGGAAGATTATCCCCAGGATTATTTCCGCTCCCCACTAGGGATTCCACTATCGCTCTCCGGCAATTTTGCGGAGATGCGTTCGAACCACTTCCACACCGGACTGGATCTTCGAACCAATGCCCAGACGGGATACCGCGTTTACGCCGCTGCGGAAGGCATCGTGGTCCGCGTTGCGGTGGCTGGCGGCGGCTATGGCAACGCCCTTTACGTGCAGCACCCGAATGGATACACGACCGTTTACGGCCACCTGGAACGTTTTGAGGAGCCCTTGGCCTCGTATGTCAAGGAGATGCAGTACTCCCGGCGCTCCTTCGCTGTCAATCTTTTTCCAGACGCTGGTCGATTCCGATTCGCCAAGGGAGACGTGATCGCCTACTCAGGCAACAGCGGTTCGTCAGGCGGGCCCCATCTACACTTTGAAATTCGGGATACCGCCACCTCTGAGCCGTTGAACCCGTTGTTCTTTGGGCTGCCGGTGGTCGACACCACCCGCCCCACAATCTACCGGATTAAGGTCTATGTCAACGAGCCTACGTCCATGGCCGCCGTGCTCTCATCAAACGGCGATACGCTGGCCACGGCCCGCCCGGGAAGGCCGGCCTCCGTGGAAGCCGAAGCCGGCACAAGCCCCGGAGAGTACAGGCTGGTTCGAGGAGCCCGGATCTTTGCGCATGGGAGCGTCGGCTTTGGCATCCAGGCCCACGACTACCAGGATCGCTCCCAGTCCAGACTCGGACTCTACTCGGTTCAGTTGACAGCAGACCAACTACCCATCTTTCGCTCAGAAATGGAGCGCATGAACTTCGGTCGGCAGCGCTACATCAACGCGCATTTGGACTACCGCGAGCGGCTAGTCAACCGCAGGTGGATTCAGCGATCCCACCTCCTGCCTGGTAATGCACTGCCACTATACCAAACCGAGCGCAATGGCTTCTTAGCCGTGAGGCCTAGCGACCGCATTCCCATGCGGTATGACCTGGCCGACGCCAAGGGAAACACGGCCACCCTGGAGTTTGACCTGGTCGGGGCCGCGCTCCCTTCCCCGCCAGTCCCGCGTCGTGATGGCTACTTAGTGTCACCCGGCCAGGCCGAGAGCCTGGTCATGCCAGGCGTGATAGTGCGGATTCCCCGAAAGGCACTGTATGAAGACGTGGAGCTGATGTATTCCTCGGCCGAACCCCCAAGGGGTACGTATTCGCGCCGCCACAATATCCACAGTGCGACTACGCCTCTCCACAAATGGGTCACGGTGTCGATCGAGCCGACTGACCTGCCCGCCCGCCTCCGGCCGAAGGCCCTGCTCGCCCGCATTTCGGGAAGCAACCTGATTTCCTCTGGAGGCGAGTACGAGAATGGCTACGTGACGGGCCGTACCCGGACGTTCGGCTCATACGTAGTCGCCGTGGACACCATTGCACCGGCCATAAAACCCCTCAACATTTCTGACGGCGCTGACATGCGTAACCAGTCACGCATTCGCTTTAACGTGCGCGACGAACGGTCCGGCATCCTACGCTTTCAGGGGCGGATTGACGGAAATTGGATCCTCTTTGAACACGATCCCAAACGGTCTCTCATCCAGCACACCTTCGACGGGAGAGTCGGACCAGGGCGACACGAAGTGAGCCTCCGCGTTGAGGATGGCAAAGGCAACGTGACCCAATACCGCGCCGCCTTTACCCGGTAGGGCGAGCAACGGCTGCCGGCCAGGACGCGGGCAGCCCCCGAGCTACGCTGCGGGCAGTTCGAGTATGATTGCGCGCAGCGCCTCGCCGGAGGCCGGTATTCCGCGAACAGCTACGGGCCGGTCCCAGAATGCGGCAAGACGCCGAGGGACATCGGCTTGGAGGCCGATTGCCTTCTCGACAGATTCCGGAAACTTCGCGGGATGTGCCGTGGAGGCCACGATAACCGGAGTCTTAGGGTCCCACCCGCTGCGGAGCCGACGAACCGCCTCCAGACCTACCGCCGTGTGCGGGTCCGCCAGGTATCCAGTCTCGCCATAGACACGCTTCATACTCTCCAGCGTCTCTGCGTCCGTGACGGCGGCGCCTTGAACAAGAGCAGAGAGATTGTCGCGCCCAAGCAGCCATTCCAGGCGCTCGAAGTTGCTGGGTGCCCCAACGTCCATTGCGTTCGACAGGGTCGGAACGGAGGGGCTGAACGAGGCATCTCGGCCCGATAGATAGTCTGGGAAAAACCGATTTGCGTTGTGGGCAGCCACGAATCCGGCCACCTCAAGTCCTCCCAAGTGCGCGAACATGCCCGCGGTGAGATTCCCGAGATTCCCGCTCGGGACACAGATGCGCGGGGCGCTGCCCACCGTCCGTGAGGCCCATAGGTAGTACAACGACTGCGGAAGCAGCCTCCCGATATTGATTGAGTTGGCCGATGAAAGTCGTGCGCCTTGCAGTTCAGGATCGGCAAAGGCTCCTTTGACCATGCGCTGACAATCATCAAACGTGCCCTCTACTCGAAGAGAAACCACCCCTTTGCGCTTCACAATCAACTGCCGCTCCTGAGTCGGGCTGACCTGTCCATTGGGGTACAGCAGCACGACGCGGACGCCCGGGATGCCGGAAAACCCATCGGCTACTGCGCTACCCGTATCGCCCGACGTGGCCACCATGACCGTAACCTCTTCCCCCGCTGGTAGGGAGGCGGCCATGAGGCGGGACATGGTGCGGGCGCCAAAGTCTTTGAAGGAGAGCGTCGGGCCATGAAACAGCTCCAGAACGTGCACTCCCTCCCAGGCTCCCGTCAACGGAACTACGGGCACCGGGAAATTGAGAGCATCCCTCACTGCAGCCTCGACGACGGAGGCCTCCATAGCACCTTCCAACCATTGCCCGATGACCGAGGCAGCGAGATCCGGAAACGAGGACGCTTCCGCCCAACCCGCCGGCAACGCTGGTACTTTCTGGGGTACGAAGAGCCCTCCGTCCGGGGCAAGTCCGCGACGCAGGGCCTCAACAAAGCCGACAGTGGTGCTGGAATCCCCGCGAGTGGATTGGTAGGACACAGACATCTAGTAGTAGGACTCGGGCTTCTCCAGGGTGGTGGGGCGAGCACCTTGCAGGTCAACCGAGGTGGCGAGACCGCTCACTTGATGACCAACGTCGCGGGTCGCCTGTAGCATGGCCTGGCAAACGGACTCGGCCGCCTGCCTGTCAGACGCGACTGCGAACATCGCCGGTCCGGAGCCCGTCAGCGCCGCGCCCAGAGCGCCGGCCTCGCGAGCCGCTCCCAGAATCTGGTCGTAACCGGGCACCAGACGCGCGCGCACAGGCTCCACCAGCCGATCCTGTTCGATGGCGTGGCCGAAAGCTCCCAGGTCCCCGGAACGAAGCGCGTCGATCAGGAAGGCCAGGGCCGAGGCATTGTGGACGGCATCCCTCAATGGAACCTGGTCGGGAAGCATGGCCCTCGCCTCCTTGGTCAGCACCCGGACATCGGGTCTGACAACCGCAAAGTGAACCTCGCATGGGATAGGGACCAGGCGATAGCGCTCCGGATTAGATGCGGACGTCAGGACTGCGCCGCCAAACAGCGATGGGAGGACGTTGTCGCCGTGGCGGGCCCCGGAAACGCCAGATTCGCCCTCGAGTGCGGCGTCCACCGCCTCTGACTTCGGCCCTCCAGACAGGATCAACAGGGCACCCAGCGCGGCAGCGCTCGCACTGGCCGCGGAGCTTCCAAGGCCTGAGCCAGGGCGTATCCCCTTTACAATTCGGAGCCCAAGACCATGCCGAAAGTTGGGATGCTGCTCCACAATTCTGGCCACCGCCCTCGCGGCCGTGTTATCCATAACCTCGGTCGGGGGCTCCCATACCCCGCCACCAGGGTGCACGGTCACGCCGGGCTCATCGGTCACGAAGACCTCAACCACATCTCCCACGCCGTCGATGGCCATTCCAAGCGTGTCAAACCCGGGTCCCAGATTGGACAGGGATCCTGGTCCCCAAATCCTGACCGACTCCGGCACTAGTCGTTCACCGTGAGTTCGCCGCGCAGAAACCGCTCGGCCATTGCTACCATGTTGGGGCTGCCCATGTAGACCGGGGTCCGCTCGTGCAGCGCCTTCGGCTGAGTCTCCATGATCCGGCCCGAACCGTGTGAGGCCGCGCCGCCCGCCTGCTCAACAATGAACGCCAGTGGATTCGCCTCATACATGAGCCGCAGTTTCCCGTTGACGTTGGCCTCAGTGGCGGGATAGATGTACAACCCGCCCTTCATCAGATTCCGGTGGAAATCGGCGACGAAAGAACCAATGTAGCGGGTGCTGTAAGGTCGTTGTGTGGCTGGATCGTCCTTCTGCATCCACTTGATGTAGTGCTTCAGGCCAGTCTCGAAGGATTCGTAGTTGCCTTCGTTGACCGAGTACATGGTCCCGTCCTCGGGAGTGCGAATGTCGGGATGACTCAGGATGAACTCGCCAATCGCGGGGTCCAGGGTGAATCCGTTAACGCCAAAGCCGCTGGTGTAGACCAGCATGGTCGATGACCCATACACCACGTAGCCTGCGCCTATCTGTTGGACGCCCGGCTGGAGCGCTGACTTGAGAGTCGGCTCCTCGTGGTCATCTGGCAGGCGGTAGATGGAAAAGATGGTGCCGACCGACACATTCACCTCGATGTTAGAGGAGCCGTCGAGCGGATCCATCAAGACGATGTACTGGCCGTCGGTACCCAGATCGTTCCGCAGTGGAATTGCCTCGGCATGCTCTTCTGACCCAATCAGGCAGCACTCGCCGCCGCGGCGCAGTGCCTCGACAAACTCCTGGTGCGCCATCAGGTCCATGGTCTGTTGGACCTCTCCCTGGACGTTTATGTCGCCGGTGGTCCCAAATATGTCCCCAATCCCCGCGCGACGCATGTGAGAGTTCACTTTCTTTGCAGCCACAGACAGATCCCTAATCAACCGGGAAAAGGCCCCGGTGGAGTGCGGCAGCTGCTCCTGACGGTCAATGATAAACTGCTCAAGGGTCAGCGTCTGCCGGATGACGTCCTTGCGGTGGGACTCGATCATATATGGACTCGATTCGGGTTCAGTATCAATCCGGTGAAGATAGAGCGTTCGCGCCATCCGGGGGACGATACCTGTAGGATTTCAGTCGGCAGCGCGACGTGATTCGAGCAGAAATCTCAAAGGCACATCAACGCGGGCGCGCCAGGCCGCCTCGTCGTGAGCCGCCCCCGGGAACCTCCGTGTCAACCAGTTCTCTTCTCTTCGATATCCGCCTCTGCTCAGGACACGATTGGCGGCCTGCTGGAGGCGCTCGTAGCGCGCTATCTGTGCCTCGCCGCCGTAATCGAAGTACAATTTGTGTGTCGAGGGGCTCGGTAGCGTTCGCTCCAGATAGCGAATCATCACACGTCCTGCAACGGTCCAACTCGTGGAAAGGCAGCAGGCAGCACTGAAAACATCGGGATGCTCGCAGGCGGCATAGAGCGAGATCAGGCCGCCCATGGACGAGCCCATGAGCCAGGAAGAGGCGGCCTCGGGGCGGGTGTTGTACTCCCGATCGATGAAAGGCTTCAGTTCCTCCACCATGAATCGCAAATAGGCATCCGAGCGCGGCCTGCCTCCGTAGGTCTTTGCAAATCTCTTCAGCACACGGGGATCCGCCCAGTCGGCGAGGGGTCGCTGAGGCATGTATTCCGGGATCCGGCGACGGGTATTCCAAATTCCCACCACAATCGCCGCCGGAAGCGACTCCTCCTTGATGAGGCGCGCCATCGTTTCGGCAACCCCCCAGGTCGCACCTGAAAAGGAGTCCTGCCCGTGAAACAGGTTCTGTCCGTCCTGCATGTAGAGCACAGGCAGCGGTGTTGTGCCCTGATCTGGGGGCATCCAGACCTCCACATGGCGCGAGTCCACGTGCTTTGAGGCAAAGTCTATGTGCCGAATAACTCGGCCGCCGTGGTGCTCACTCATGACTGCCGTCCCGAGGCCTTCGAGTGTCTGAGAAGCCTTGCCGTGCTCGGGGCCAGCGACGGGTTTTCCTCAAGCAGCGCCTGCAATCGCGCGACATCCTCTGGGAGGTCCACATCGAACATCTCGGGCAAGTAGGCCACCGAGTGTCCGGCTGAGGTTAGCATGGCCGCAGTCAGGGACCGTACATCAGACTTGGAATAGGTAATGGCCTCCAGGAATGCGGGACTCACACCCCTGAGGCCCAGCAGGTAATACCCGCCGTCCTCGGCCGGCCCAATGACGGCCTGTCCCGGCTCCTTCAGCATCTCAAAGGCCTGGAGTATCGTGGCCAGTTCGAGCGTGGGCGTGTCGGTTCCGATTATTACGACAGATTCGTACCCCTCGTTCGTGGCTGAATCGAATGCGGCGCACATGCGCGCCCCGAGCGACGAACCCGTCTGGTTGAGCAGGTCCCCGTCGCCCACGAGCGTACGCAGAGGCTCGGGATCTGGGCTGACGTGCCAGCGGATCCGGATGCCTGCTCCACCGAGCTGACTAAGCGTACCCAGGCGTTCAGCCAGATCGCGGACAAACGCGGCATAGAGATGCTGGGCGCCCTCAGCTCCCAGGGCCCCGGCCAGTCGTGTTTTCACCGTTCCTGCAATCGGCGTTTTAGCAAAAACAAGGAGGGCTCGACTCACAGAGCTTTGAGGACTCGTTGAATGACTCTGCGGGTGGCTGACACCGCTCGGTCAATCTCTTGAGCCGTGGTGCCGAATCCAATCGAATATCGGATTGAGGCCAGCTCGGCCTTCCCCAGAGCCTTCAGGACGTGGCTGGCATTGAGGGCGCCGCTGGCACACGCCGAGCCGGCCGATACCTCAATACCTTCAAGGTCGAGTCCAAGAATCACCATCTCCGCTCCAGAACCCGCGGGCACACCGGGCACCGACACATGAACGATGTGCGGGGCAGAGTGGTCGTCAGGCGTATTGATCCTGACGAGGTCGCCCAGACTGTCCCTGAGACCGATTCGGAGGCTGCCAGTAAGGGCGCGCAGACTCTCGGCACGATCAGGATTCGCGTATAGGAGTTCCATGGCCTTGGCAAAGCCCACGATGGCTGGCACGTTTTCCGTCCCACCACGCCGATTGCGCTCCTGTCCGCCCCCCGGCGATACCCCCTTGAATGGCGTGCCTGGCGCGACATACAACAAACCGATGCCCTTCGGACCCCCCACCTTGTGAGCGGACAGGGTGACGAGATCTGCCCCAAGCTCCGACAGATTCATGTTTGACCATGCCGGGCCCTGGACCGCATCGGTATGAAGACACGCCCCGGCTTCTCGACAGGCTTCTCCAATCTCCCGAACTGGATTGATGCCCCCCAATTCATTATTAACCCACATGAAGCTGGCGAGTGTGCCCTTTGCTAGACATGGCCTTACGCTCTCTACTGAAACCACTCCAGCTTCGTTTGGAAGGACCATCCTCGCGGTGTGACCCACTCCGCTTTGGACCGGTTGTAACACCGCCTCATGCTCAACAGGAGAGCTCACACGTTGCCCGTTTCCCTGGAAACCCGACACGGCCAGGAAGTTGGACTCGGTCCCGCCTGAGGTGAAAATGAGATCTGCCGGCGCCACTCCTAGGAGGCCTGCGAGCGTATCTCTGGAGGCCTCGATAGCATTCCTTGCCCTTCTTCCCGACCCGTGCACTGATGAAGGATTGCCGAATCCTTCGCCGAACCACGGCATCATCGCATCCCGAACGGCGGGCGGGATGGGTGAAGTGGCGGCGTAGTCCAGATAAATAGATGGCATGGAATCGTCAGGGGGGCCACGCCAACGCTGCGGCACCCGGCGTGATCCTTTATTTTGGGGCCGTGTCCGCGTATCATCGGGCCGCTAGTCAAACGAGGGTGCATGGATAAATTGGTGGTGCGGGGCGGAAGGCCCCTTTACGGAACACTGGATGTAAGTGGCTCCAAGAACACGGCGCTGGCTCTCATGTCAGCGGGGCTTCTGGCCGATGGGACGACAACCATCCGCAATGTGCCGGCTCTCCGGGACATCTACACCTTCTCGCGCGTCATCAGGGTCACCGGGGCTGGCGTCGAGTTTGACGAGGCCGATCATAGACTGGAAATTGACGGAGCAACCGCCTCCAAGACGGTCGCTCCCTACGAGCTGGTTAAGCGCATGCGTGCGTCGTTCTACATGCTCGGTGCGCTACTCGGGCGATTCGGGAAGGCCCGGGTCTCACTTCCGGGAGGCTGCGCGTGGGGGCCTCGCCCTGTCGATCTACATATACAGGGCATGGAAGCCCTGGGCGCGACCATCGATCTGGAAGACGGCTACGTGGTGGCCACCGCCCCAGGCGGGCGTCTGCCGGGCGGTGTGTTTGAACTCACCCCCTCCAGTGTCGGTGCGACCATCAACATCCTGCTGGGAGCCGTCACCGCCTCCGGTGGATCCCGCATCGAGAACGCAGCCAAGGAGCCGGACGTCATCGACTTCTGCATGATGCTGAAGAAGATGGGTGCCCGCATTAACGGCGTCGGGACCCGAACGCTCGAGATCGAGGGCGTGGATGCCTTGAATCCAGTGGACTGGACCAATTCTCCGGACCGTATCGAGGCGGGCACCTTCATGATAGCCGCGGCCATCGCCGGACGCGTCGGCGAAACCATTTCCGTGCGCGGCGTGAATGTCGATCATCTCGGCACGCCCTTCATGGACGCCATGAAAGCCACCGGCGTTGGGCTCTCCATCCAAGGTGATACGGTGGCCATCACCCGCCCTGAGGTTCTGAAGCCGGTCTCTATTCGGACTGACATATTCCCCGGCTTTCCCACCGACCTGCAGGCACAGTGGACCGTACTCCTTGCTTGCGCCGAGGGGAATGCCCGCATCCGCGACACCGTCTATCTGGATCGCTTCAAACACATTCCGGAACTGCGACGCATGAACATGAACGCGATTGTCACTGATGGCGAAGTGGTGGTCGAAGGCGGCCGCCAACTGCGTGGGGCGCACGTCATGTCCACAGATCTGCGAGCATCGGTGTCGCTGGTGCTCGCCGGAATGGTTGCCGAGGGCGAAACGCACGTCCTCCGGATCTACCATCTGGACCGCGGATACGAGCGTCTGGAGCAGAAGCTTTCGGCAGCCGGAGCGGACATCACTCGGGAGAGTTACGACGAATGGGCTGACCCTGAGATGGAGTCCTAAAACAAGGCGCTCATCTGCACCCGACCGGTGTGTATCACGTCCCGTCCGGCGGGAGCCCTACCGTCATAGGCAATGGTGGCCCGGAGATTGCCGGAAAGGCTCCACTGCGCGGTCAGCCCCCAGAGGTATGCTGTGCCTTGACCGCGCCCGTCGGTTAGTTCAAACTCCGCCAGCCCTGCTGCCACTGGACCGCTGAGCGCCACACTTGACACTTCAAAGCGGGTCAGGATGTCTGCCTTGCCCGCCTCAGCCCAGCGGATAGAGACGGGCACCTTCAAGAGACTGGCCTCGCGGCCCGCCAGATCGTCGCGTTTTCGGCCCAGCTCTCCCGCAATTTGAGCGATGAAAGCCCCCCAGCGCAGGGTCGCCGAGGGGCGCACACTACGGGTGCGAAGTTGGAAGCGGCGTGAGGCAAAGAGATCCGAATCGGTGTCATCCCTCTCTGCTGCAACACGAATCGCTGTCTGTAGTCGAGGTGACAGGCGATATCCCAGACTAGCCTCCAGTATGCGACCAGCGCGGGTTTCGACGCCGCTCGCCAGTTCGGAAAGCGCCCGGTTCTCCTGCATGGAAGCATCCAGAGAGAGACCAGACGCCGGGTGTGATACCGAGATGTCCTGGCGCACCCGGAGGCGTCCGCCGGTGGTGACGCCTGGGGTGCGAAAGCGGTCCAATCTCAAGAGATAGACATCCAGTCTACTGGAAGTTCGTGACTGTTCGTGCACATCAAAGACGGTCTGTCCATTCCACCGGAGCGAAGCGTCTGGCCGCGCCGGTGGGCGGTAACGCCCCACCAACCGCGCCCGCACTGAGTTCACGGCCGCCAAGGAGTCCGACGGCAGAAACGTGCGGATATAGGTACCCTCGTTCGGCGTGGTCTCGGGTAGCAGCTCGTCGAGCTGGACCACGTCGTCTCCATTCGCATCGTCCCAGATGTAGGCACCCAGCTCCGGGCCGGCGCGTAGATAGATTTCCTGAAGCACCGGGGTTCGTTCTGTTCTGGCATCATAGAGCCAGTCCAGTTGGACCCACCCGGCGCGGGTAGCGCCGTTGGTGTTGACAAGCAGTGCGCGGGTATCCGTCCCGGCGGCCAGACCCTCGAAGCCGTCTCGAACGTTCCGCGATCTCCAGGCAATGTCCACAGATCCACGGGTTCCACCGGGGCGGGCCGTCTCTGCGCCAGTGGAAAGTGTCCATGAGTCCGCGGCCCTCACCAGTTGATTACCCTGCGGCCACGATTCGAGCCGTCTCTCAACCTGCGCCCGCCAGGTGGTGGCGTCCTTTTCGTAGGCAACTCCGGGGCGAATCTCCAGATAACGGAGTGAACTCGCCCCCAAGCTGTCGGCAAGCCAATCTGCCCGCTTTTCGGACTCTAGCTCCAGGGACAGATCCAGGGATCGATAGGCGTGATCGAATCTCAGATGATCGTTTCGCCACGTCCCACTCGCCTGCCGAACGAAATCATCACTCCGAACCGACGTTGAACGCAGGGCGGCGGCTGGGCGGCCGGACCTATTGTAGGCGGCCTCTAGTGTCGCCCGGTCTCCTTGAAATATGCCCGGCAAATCCAACTTGGCCATGGACATCTCCGCCTGAAGCGAATCGAGGGGACTCCAGAACAGGGTTCCGGTCACCTCCTGTTCGTAGTCTGCGCCGACCACGGTCCCGGCCCGCAAGGCGGTCTGGGACGGAAGATTCCAACGCCGCGCAAACTCGACCTCCCGGTACCGTTCGAAGGTCGCGAAACTCCTGCTGGTCCGGTTTGCATCGATGCCCACGCCGAATCGACCCAGCGGCGTATCGGCCGGGTCCATCGAAATGCCCACCCTGAAGGCCGTGCCGGCGTTATCGCCCTCGTCGAGCGGCGATAGCCGATTCAGGTCGTTGAGGCTTCGCGCAGCCTCCCCGTCCAGGGTCAGCCCTCGAAAAGGCATTACGCTGCCGCGAAGATCCAGGACCGACTTCAGTCGCGGCCGCGGAAGGAGGCGGATGGGCTCGTAGGCTCCGAGACCTTCACCCCGATAAACGTAGCTGATGCCGTTGATGGACTGTGAGTCTCGGCGGTACGAACCCAACCCCTCTCCAACGCGCGAAAACTGAACCCGGTAGACCGTGACACGAGGCCCAGGGCGCGACACGACAGCCACAAAGACACTATCCGCGGCCATCTGCTCCAGCGTGTACTGGGTGAACCGCGCCTCTGGATCATAGGCTACCTCCCTGGCGCCACTTCTACTCGCCGGGGCATCCCCTGCTGAAACCAACAAGACGGAGTCGGCCGCTGAAAGGCCAAACTCCGATAGAAACTCACCGGTATCCGCCTCTCTGATCAGCGACCCTCCGAGCGTGAAGCGCCGGCGCGAGCCGAACTGCCGACCAAAGCCAAGATCCACCTCGGACGCCACCAGCGTCCGGGTAAACTGGTTGGTGGAGTACTGGAACTCCGCGGTGAGTCGAGTATCGGCCCCGATCAGATTACCGCCAGTAAACGTCAACTCACCGAGCGAATAGTCCAGGATGTAGTCCTCCGATTCGCCCCGTGTGAGGAGTTGCCCGTCCAAATAGACCCGCTCTGAGCCTGGCAACACAAGCACAAAACGCTCACCCAGGGCGCCCTCCAACCGGTAAGGGCCCTGAACGCCGTCGATGGCCGCGAGCGTTTGGTTCTGATACTCGCCGCGAGAGGTGGCCCCGGCTGCCCGCACCGAGATGTCCATCGAGGAATTGCCCTGGCGGTTACCGCCACTGATCATCACGCCCTGCAGTTTGCGGTTCAGGGAGGCGTAGAGAGAGCCATCGAGACGACCCTCGAAATCGCCAAGGACCACGCGCCCCGATCGCGCTGTCATTTCGATGAACACGCGATCGAACTCGCTCAGGCGCTGGGTGCTGCCATCAGGCCGGATCGGCGAGTCGGCGTCCGAAAGCGAGGCGCGGACGTCCAATCCTGGAGCCAGTTCGCCTTCGAGTTCCAACCGCAGACCGGACTCGACCGCGACATCCCGGTTGGAACCCGCGATCACCCCGCGCGAAATTGAACCCCGACTTCGTATGCCTGACTGACCACCCGCTGCCGGTGGTGCTCGGGATCCGCGACCACGGGTCCCGGCGGCCCGCTCCTCGATGGGTACCCGCTCAAGTCGGTACTCCGTCTTCAGATTTAACGGGAGAGCGCGGTAGTGCGCTATTACTTGCGTGCCGGGCCGGGTATCCACGTCCAGTTGGATGATGCCACGGACTGCGTCCAGCGAAAAAGCCAACTCGTTCTCGCCGGCCGCCTCATGCACCGTGAGTGATGCCTGCAGGACAAATGGTCTGATCCGAACGGTGAGATCCGCCCCAACCCGCAGGGTGTCGCTGTACTGAACGCCTTCAGATGCCTGAACCAGAACAGCCTGCGCGAGGACTGGCTGCGCGCAGAAGCATAGCACCATCGTAACAAGGATCCGCGCCGCGGACTGGCATGCGCCTGCCCGGTGAACTTCGCTCAGATCGTGTGAGCCCTCTGCCAAGTCGGATACGGCCAGCCCCAATGACACCTGATGTTTACCGGTATTCGAGGATACAGCCCGTTCCCCTTCCCGTTCCGGTTTCGCCTGCCAGTTGCTGCCTGTGCTGGACACCCCTAGATTCGACCGCAGCAATCGCCAGACCTATGCCAACCTCCTCTCCCCTTCGCGTTGCCGTTATTGGCGCAGGACCCGCCGGGTTCTATGCCGCCGAAAGCGTCTTGAAGCAGAACGACACCGCCTCCGTGGACGTTTTTGACCGTCTCCCGACACCCTTTGGCCTAGTGAGGGCCGGTGTCGCGCCGGACCATCAGAAGATCAAGAACGTCACCCGCGTCTACGGCAAGACCGCCGCAAGACCGGGTTTTAGATTCTTCGGGGGCGTGGATTACGGGACGGATCTCACCCTAGATCATCTCCGGAAGCACTACCACGCCGTCATTTTCACGACCGGCGCCCAGATGGATCGGCGTCTTGGGATTGAGGGCGAAGACCTTCCGAGGAGTCACAGCGCGACTGAGTTCGTGGCCTGGTACAATGGTCACCCCGACTTTCGCGATCTGAAATTTGACCTGACTCAGAGGGCCGCGGTGATCGTGGGCGTTGGAAACGTTGCAGTGGACGTGGCCCGCATCCTGTGCCGGACTCACGAAGAGCTGGCGGCCACCGATATCGCCGACTACGCGCTGGAAGCGCTGCGGGTCAGTCAAATCGAAGATGTTTACGTCCTGGGCCGGCGCGGACCTACGCACGCCGCGTTTACCAATCCAGAGGCCAAGGAACTCGGAGAGCTAGAGGCGGCAGATTTGATTATCCATCCCGCGGAGGCAGAGCCCGACCCGCTCTCGGCAAAGGAATTGGCAGACAACCCTGACCGGCAGTCCGTGCGCAAACTGGAGATGATCCAGTCATTTGCGGGACGCGAAACTACGGGAAAACCTAAGCGACTCCACCTTCGCTTTCTGGTTTCTCCTACCACCATCAGGCCGGCCTCAGACGGCGGTGTGGGAGCGGTGGATATCGTGACTAACGAGATCTATCGAACCGACCGCGGTGGACTCCGACCGCGGGCAACAGATCAGACAGCTACCCTCGATGCAGGACTCGTCTTTCGGAGCGTGGGGTACCGAGGCGTGGCACTCCCGCAATTGCCCTTTCGGGAGGACTGGGCCGTGATTCGAAATACGGACGGGCGCGTGACGGATGACGCGGGAAGCCCCGTGCCTGGCCTCTACACCGCCGGTTGGATCAAGCGCGGACCCTCGGGGGTGATCGGCACCAACAAGGCGTGCTCCGTAGAAACGGTCAATCAGGTCCTGGCCGATGCCGAGGCTGGACTACTCCCCGAGCCCGCAGATCCTTCACCCGAAGCGGCTCTGGGAATGGTAGCGTCCGCACGACAGGACTTCATTGACTTCGCAGCCTGGCAGCGACTGGACGAGTTGGAGATTGCAGCCGGAGAGTCCAGCGGCAGGCCTCGGGTGAAGTTCACGACCGTCCGGGAAATGCAGGAAGCGCTGGGTAGAGGCTAGCTGCGTGTCTCCACCACCGTGTAGCCATCTTCCTCGATGGCGGCGCGGGCCTTCGCCAGGCCAGTGTCATCGGCCTGGATGGACGCACGTCCGATTTCCACCTCGTCTACCGTCACTGCCTCGATGGCCCCGAGGACCTCTTTCACGCCGCGCACACAGTGATTGCAGCTCATGCCTTCAATGATCAGTTCGTGCTTCATAGTTGTTCAGAGTTGAGAGTCTTTGACTCGAGATAGACGAAGACTGTTCGTGATAACGGACACACTGGAGAGCGCCATCGCGGCCGACGCGATCATGGGGTTGAGTAGCCACCCGAATGCGGGATACAGTGCCCCTGCTGCGAGCGGTATCAGCGTCACGTTGTAAACGAACGCGAAGAAGAGATTCTCCCGGATGATCCGCATGGTTTTCCGGGACAGCCGAATCGACCACGCCAGCATTCGCGGATCGTCCCGGAGGAAGGTCACGTCGCTGGCCTCGATGGCGATTCCCGTGCCGCCGCCGACGGCAAAGCCCACATCGGCCTGTGCCAGCGCCGGGGCATCGTTGATTCCGTCGCCGAACATGCCGACTCGGCTTCCACCCGACTGGAGCCTCGAGACGTAGGCCGCCTTGTCCTCTGGCTTCGCACCCGCCTCCCACTCCCGGAGTCCCAACTCTTCGGCTGCGTGCCTTACGGGCGCCGTTGCATCGCCGGAGACAACGGCAAGCTCTAGGCCCAGGGCGCGCAGGTCTGATACGGCCTCCGAGGCGTCAGGGCGAATCCGGTCGCGAAGCTCAATCAGTCCAATCCACCGACCTCCTCGCGCCACGTGAACCTGCGTCCCAATAGGCACAGTGTCCACGTCAACCGCGATGCCTTGATCGGACAGAAAGCCAACATTTCCGGCGAAGAGCTCGTCGCCCGAGAGCACGGCGCGAACCCCCGAGCCAGTCAGACTCTGAAACTCCTCTGGCGAAGACCAGGTGGCCCCCCGACGGGTGGCCTCGGTTAGAATGGCCTTCGCCAATGGGTGCTCGGACCGCGCCTCTAGCGTGGCCGCTATCCCAAGAACGCCCTCCTCGGTCTCTCCGGGGGCGACTTGCAGTCTTGTAACCTCTGGGCGCCCCTCTGTCAGCGTCCCGGTCTTGTCCATCACCATCAGATCAAGTGCTCCGGCCATTTCCACTGAGGACGCGTTGCGGAACAGGACTCCACCCCGGGCCCCCCGGCCGGTGGCGGCCACAATGGCCGTGGGTGTTGCCAGACCCAGCGCGCAGGGACAGGCAATGATCAGAACCGTCACAAAGCGCAGCAGCGCGTGATTCAGGCGGGGCTCCGGACCAACAAACCACCAGATCAAAGCGCTAACGGTGGCAACCAGAATGACCGACGGCACAAAGACAGCGGCAATCCGGTCAGCCAGGGCCTGTATGGCCGCTTTCGATCCCTGAGCACTCTTGACCATCCGGACTATCTGCTGCAGGAGTGTATCCTGGCCCATTCGAACTACGAGGCATTGCAAGGCGCCCGTGGTGTTGATGGTGCCTGCCACGACGCGGTCCCCGTCCATCTTGTCGACCGGCACCGGCTCGCCGGTAATCATGCTCTCGTCAACGCTTGACATGCCTGAGCGGACCAGGCCGTCGACCGGGATTTGCTCCCCCGGCCGAATCAATACCAAGTCTCCGAGTCGGACTCGCCCTACGGGGACCTGGACCTCCTTGCCGGCACGAATCACGGTAGCCGTTCGAGGCTGTAGTTGGATCAGTGCCTTAACGGCCTCGCCCGTCTGGCCCTTTGCCCGTTCTTCCAGCCACCTACCGAAGAGAATCAGGGTGACAATCACCGCTGCCGCCTCGAAATAAATCCCCGAGTCTCCAGCCGCCGCAAAAAAACCGGGGGCCAGAACAACGGCCGTGCTGTACCCGAACGCCGCCCCCACACCGAGGGCCACCAGCGAGTTCATGTCGGTCGCGCCATGCCGAAGTGCCTTCCAGGCCAGCTTGAAGAACTCGGCACCAGACCAGAAAACAACCGGAGTGGTCAGGACAAGCAAGAGCCAGTCAAGTCCACTAAAAGAGAACCCGCCCATGCTGAGGACCATCACCGGAACCGAGAGCGCCCCAGCAACCACCAGCCGCCTTCGTAGCTGCTCTCGCCGGGATTGGCCTCGCTCCTGAGTGCTCTCCGAAGTGGTGGCCTCACCTGTTCCGATCAAGGCCTCGAGTTCGCTCAAATCCACGGCCGGATTCAGGTAGTCGGCCGAAACCAAAAATCGCGAGGCCTCCCTCGTCACGCGTGTCTCTTTAACGCCGGGAAGCCCTTCCAGCGATGCCCGCAGGCTCTCGGCCTCTTCCTCGGAGTCTCGATACGTTTCCGCCTTGTCCAGGCGCACGCCG
>JBLFXH010000009.1:0-29893 GCA_047611125.1 Rhodothermales bacterium | reverse complement strand
TCCACGAACGTCCCATCCCCCTCGTTTCGAAAGAGCGAATTCACCGACTGGGCCGGGTCTCCCGAAGAGCAGGCTGCGATATACACGTCCAAGTCGCCGTCACGGTCGAAGTCTGCCGCAGCGACCCCGTATGACTTTCGGTCGTTGAGGATAGCGGCGAGTCCAGCGTTCCGGTACCGTCCATTCCCGAGGTTCTCGAACAGTGCGTTGGATCCGAACTCCTCACCCACGAACAGGTCCAGGTCCCCATCTTGGTCATAGTCGCCCCACGATGCACCCTGCGACTGCGCGGCCGACATGTCGATGCCGTTGTTCTGGGGCGCCAGATCCCACCGAATACCGTAGCGGTTCCGAAAAACGCGGGACCCAACGTCAAAATCTTCGACATACAGATCCGGAAACTGGTCTCCGTCCGCGTCAGCGAACACGCCGCCAAAGACTTCCGTCCCGTCCGGTCCTTCGAATCGCGCTGTCTCTAGGACGTCCTCAAAGAGAAGCGAGTCAGTCTGGATATAGAGGCGACCGGGATGATAGAAATCGGGTCTGCCATCCAGGTTTACGTCCGCCGCACTGGCTCCAAAAAGAATGCGAGATCCAGAGACGGTGGCTGCAAACGGGCTGGCTGCCTCAGTGAAGGTCTGTCCGAATGCTATCGGGGCGGCGGCAAGAAGTGCAAGCAGAAGCGTCAGGAGGCGCATTCGAGAGGGGTTGTTGTACGTGCAGCCCTTGGGCAAATCACGGTCCAAAATCCCTCACAAAAAGAGGCTCCCGGTCCGAAAACCGGGAGCCTCTTTTGGAACTGCTCGCCAGAGTCGCCCGAGGCGACCCGATCCCCTACTTGAGGAGAATCATGTGCTTCGTGACCCTGGACTCCGGCGTGTTGAGGACGTACAGGTACGTGCCACTCGGTAGGCCCGAAGCATCGAACTGGACCTCGTGATTGCCAGCGGACATCGTGCCCTGGATCAGCGTCCGGACAGGACGACCCAGGATGTCGAAGACCACTACCTGCACCTCGCTAGCCTCCGGAAGAGCGAATTGAATCGTCGTCACCGGGTTGAACGGGTTCGGATAGTTCTGTGACAGGTTGTACTCCGTCGGGACGGTCTGGTCCGCCACAGGCTCCGTGGTCGTGGAAACGGCCCCGGCATCGTTCTGATAGAACCCACCGCCACTCGTCCCGGTGTAGACAACACCGTTGCCCACCGCGACAAAGGAGACTTCCATTCCACGCAAGGTGAACGGAATTTGGTCGGTCCCTCCCGCGTTCGGATCGTCATCCACGTAGACTCCGAAGCCCCATGTCGCGATAAAGAGGTCATCATCCCCATCACCCATCGGATGGGTGCTGAAGGCAAGGCCCCGGACTTCTGGCACCACAGGGCCACCATCGAGGACCACCGTGAGGCCCTGGTCTACCCAGACAGGTAGTGGAATATCAATATCGATGCGGTACAGGCCCTTAGCGGTTCCAGCGTAAAGGAGGGATGGGTCATCCGGCGAAAACTCCAAGTCGAAGACGTGACCGGCATTGACGTCTGTCAGCGCATCAACAACCGTCGTCCCTGCAAGACTCGGCACAAGTGGTGCCCAGGACAGGCCGAAGTCGTCTGTCACCCAGACGCCCTTGCCGAAGGTGCCCGCATAGACCGTTCCCGCAGTGGTGAGATGGGCCTCTAGCGACCAGGGGGTGTCTGACGAACCACCCGGTAGCGAAGAAACTTCCTGCCACGTCGTTCCGCCGTTGAGTGAGCGGAAGAACTTCCCGTTGTTGGCGGAGATGTAGAGGATATCGGACGAGTCTTCGGTGATTGCGTAGACGTTGAGCCAACCCGGGGGCTGGCCAGCCAGGCTGGGCTCAGAAGCGGTCCAGGAAAGACCAGCATCATCCGAGTAGTACAGTCCAGCGCTTCCCCATGAGGCCAGCCAGATACGACCGGTATCTAGGTCATGGTACATATCATTCACGTACAGCGGGTAGGGTAGTCCTTGACCACACTCACGCCACGACTCCGCAACAATGGCCGGGTTTACCGTGAAGACCACGCCGTCTGGCTCGGGAATCCGGCATAGAACTGCGCTGCTGCCACCGGGATAGCCCTGGAAGAGGCCAAGAATCACACGCTCCAAAGTGACGCCGGCTACTTCGAATTGGTATACCAATGCTGACTGTGCGTGGGCCTTTGCCGGGAACTTGAACGCGGTTCCGATTAGCGTCACCGCATTGTTCGTTGCGTCTGCGTCCGTTGTGGATGAAGTAACCGTCGCCTGAGTCTCGGTCGCACTGTTGACGAAGACCGTGCCGGTCAACGTGGCGCTACCGCCGGACGGAATGGATGTGATAATCCAGTCGTCACCGACGATGGTGCCGGTGGACAGTACCGGGCCGCTGGTGAAGGTCAGGCCCTTCACAGCGTTCGCCACGATGATGCACTGGCCCGGGCTGGGACCACCGTTCGTGACAGTGAGCGTAAAGGAGGTCTGATCACCCGGGAAGAGGGTGTTCGAGGTAGCCAGTGACAGCTCCGCAACGAAATTGGCAACGGCTTCAATGCCTGTGTAGCCGATCGCGTCGTACGGACCAGGGGCAAAGGTCACTGTGCCCGCGACCGAGAAGTCAGCCGTCTCTGTGCCTGGGACGATTACGTTCAGTACATCGCCCGGGCAGATTGCCGGTGAGCCGCCTGAGATGTCGAAATCAGCGTAGCCATTGGTGGCCGTCACATTGAATCGGTCCGCGCCGGTATCGCCATTGACAGTGACGGTGATGGCGGGAAGCACGAGGGCTGCCGTGTCGAGAGCACCCAGATTGAGCGTATCGTCGCCGCCGCTCGCATTGATGACCAGGGTGCCGGTCGGGTTACCGAACACGTAAGACTCCACCTTCTCAGAGTCGATGAAGGACACGTTGTTGTCGCTCGCGCCATCGCCGTCCGCGTTGAGCACGATGGTCTCAGCCGTGACGTCGAAATTGAAGATCCGATTGATCGGAAAGTTGGCCGAATCGTCGATTGGCTCGAGGCCGGTGTAGGTAATCGCGTTGTTGAAACCAGCGCAGAGGCCGGCTGCCGTACCGATCACCCGCACAGCGCCGTCGTTGGGACTGACCGGCGAGTGTTCAATGGTTGTCAATGGTGCACAAGCACCGGCGTACGGGCCGAAGACCAGGGTGTCATTTCCGTTGCCCAAGGCAACGGTCACATCCGTGAACTCCAGGAGGTCGAGATCCAGTGTGACGTTATCGTCACCCAGAGAACCGACAATGGCCGGTGTCACTCCCGCTCCGCTGAAGTCAATCAAGAGAATCGTGAAGACGTCTCCATTCGCGAACGTGAACACTAAGTTCGGTGCCACATAAGTCAGCGTCATGCCGGTGATAGTTCCATCACGCGGCTGCGGCATTACTTGGTCAACCGTCGAGGCGCCCGCTGCGTCCGAGATGGACCGGAAGTAGCCTAGTGAGCTCGGGATCCCGGCCGCGGTGGAGAACGAGAGGTTGTCCACCGAGAAGACAGCGGTCGTCGGTGTCGAGAGTACCGAGGTGTCAATCACGCTCAGCGGTTGATCACTCACATCCGGATGGGCCAGATTGATGATCATCGGGATGGCCTGGGCACCGAAGTTGGCCAGCGCCTCAATGACCGCCGAGGCGGTGGTCTGAACCACAGCTCCCAGGTAAGGCCCGTCCGCATCGCCATCGCCGTAGGTATTGCCGGAAAGCAGCGCGCCCTTGTCGATGGTTGAAGTCTCCGAGTCCTGAAGGACGGTAATGCCGAGTCCTTGCTCCTCCGTCCCGCCGACAGAGCTCGTAGCAATGCTGGGGGTGCCATTGGAGATGTCGTCCATAACGTTATTCGTCACGGTCGCGCCGAGCCCCGCGGATGCCCCTGAGATGCTCTTCAGGTACATTCCAGCTCCGGCTGTTAAGGCCGCGGCGGCGCCGATGTTATTGCCATCGCCTATAAAGGAGATGCTGTTGGAGTCGATAAGCAGGTCGGAAATCGTTCCGCGCGTGGTAGCGTCGGAGCCTCCGCCCATCGTCCAGATCCCGTAGGCGTAGTTGAACGTCCCAGCCGGATTGGGCTCGCCCACGTTCCGGATGAAGTTGTTCGTGATGTCAATGCCCGAGATGTTGTCCGGGCTCGCAGCCGAGCCGGAATTCCAGACTCGAAGTCCTGCCCAAACATCGGTATCGAGGGCGCCGTCAATATCACATCCGTTGATGGCGACATTGTTGGTGCGGATCTCAATGACGGATGTGCTGGCTCCCGAGGGATTCAGAATCGTCTCCGTTCCGCCACCTGCTGTCCGGGCCGATGGGTTGACATTGGCCTGCGCACACTGAAGCGTCACTCCCTTACTGAAGGACACGCTCTCAGCGAAGGTGCCTGCACCCACGTCAATGGTGTCTCCCGCGTCCGCCTTTGTGAGAGCCTGACCAATGGTCAGGCAGGGGGTACCAACTGAGGCGCAGGTATTGGCGCCATCGGCACCTCCTATCCGCACATAGCGAGTTGATTGCGCCGAAGCCGGCACGGTCGTAAGTGCTGTTGCTGCCAGGATGGCAACCAACAATCCGTATTTCTTGAGCATCGCTCCCCGCGATCTAATCTGATAGAGGGCAAGAATCGGGAGTGACCGTGGCGGCGTTCAACAACCCCGAAGTGTACATCGGTTCACAGGGGAGTACGACCGAATAGTTCGGATTCGCGTCCGGTGCCTGACATTTCTTGTCCGATCTGTTTCAGTGGGCACTTGCCCTAGATCTCGACCACTGCTCTTGCTGCGTGCCTGCGGCCGGCTGTTGTGAGCACCAAGAGCGGTCCGCTTCGCGCCACGAGCTCGGCGGCTATCGCGGTCCTGACGGCCTGACTTGCGAAAGCGGGCTCCCATCTCAGGTGATGCGTGAGATGATCCTCGCGGCATTCCTCCGCCGCTTCTGGCAATCCCTCATGGGAGAGGAGATGGACCGTGAGCATCTTCGTAGCAAACGTCCACCGCTGCCGGGTTCTGCGCCGCTGACGCGCCACGTACCCCTTGTCGGGAGCCAGTAACCACGTGAAGAAGAAGGCTACGCCAACCATTGTCGCCATGGCACCTCCAATGGAGGCATCCAATGCGTGCGCCATCCAGTACCCAGCGACTGCTGAGGCCGCACCAATGAGGGCGCTGAGCACCAGCATGACCGACAGCCTGTCTGTAAGCAGATACGCGGCCGACGGAGGGCCGACCATCAGGGCCACCACCAGAATTGAGCCCACCGCATCGAATGCGCCCACAGCCGTCACCGACACCAGACCCATCAGCAGGTAGTGGATCAGCATGGGCATCAGACCCAACGCCGCCGCCAGGCCGGCATCAAACGTGGCCACCTTCAACTCCTTGAAGAAGATGACAATGAACAGGATGTTGATAACAAGAACACTGGACATCAGATACAGAGAGCGAGGGCCGATGTCCTGTCCGCCCACCACCAGCCGGTCAAAAGGCGCGAAGGCCAACTCGCCAAGGAGAACGGCATCCACGTCCAGGTGGACATCGCCGGCGTACTGAGCGATCAGAATCACACCCAGACTGAAAAGCGCGGGGAATACGATGCCTATGGCGGCATCTTCCTTGATGAGTCGTGTGCTGCTGATCATCTCGACCAGCGCGACAGTCAGCACTCCGGTTAACGTCGCACCGGCAATCAGCAGTGGCGAGGCCAGATCCGAGGTGGCGAAAAAGCCGAGCACGATCCCCGGAAGAATTGCGTGGCTGATGGCATCGCTCATCATCGACATCTTTCTGAGGACCAGAAAGACACCCGGCAGAGCGCAGGCGGCCGCCACGACGGCGGCGATGAGTTGTATTTCGAGTTGGGCCTGGATCATCGCTGACTCACGTGGTCCTCCATTCGGACGGGTTCTCATGAGCCAGCATCGAGGCGCGTTCGGCGCCGACGGCCGTTAGTGCCCACTTCGTCGAATCGATGCGCTGTACATAGCCCCGGTCTTCCAACAGCCTCAGATTTCGCGTGGTCGCCCCCCGGGGGAAGCTCATCGCGTCCAACACGCGGCGATCATGAGGGTACTCGGCCGAGTCGTGCTGTGTGGCCAGCAGAAAGAGGTCCATAAGGACCGCATCCATCCGCAAACGCCGGCCAGCCCGCCATGCTCTGAGTTTTGACCACACCATGCCCCGGTTGGGTGCGAACAGCAGCGAAGCGGCAACGATCACGCTGACAGCCACCACAATTGTTGGCCCCGTGGGCAGGTTGGCTTTGGCGCTGCTCAGTGCTGCGCCTGTTACGCCCGCGACGGCGCCGAAGAGGCCCGACAGAATCACCATGCGCCCAAGCCGGTCCGTCCATTGCCGTGCCGCGGCCGCTGGCGAGATGATCATGGCGCTCATCAGGACTACGCCGACCGTCTGCAAACCGATGACGATCGAGATCACGAGCAGGCTCGTCAAGCCGATATCCAATCGCCTGATGGGAAAACCGATGGTGCGCCCGAAGTCCGGATCAAAAGAGAGCACCTTGAACTCCTTCCAGAACAAGGCCACCCCCGCGAGGGCTAGCGCCGCAATGGAGGCCATCGTGATGACATCGCTCACCTGGAGGGAGGCCGCCTGTCCGAATAGATAGGTGTCCAGGCCGGCCTGATTCGCGTCCGGCCGTTTCTGAATGAACGTGAGTAGGACGAGCCCGAATCCGAAGAACACCGAGAGCATCATGCCCAGGGCGCTGTCATACTTGACCCGGGAGGTCTCGGTCACGGCAAGAATCAGCAGCGTGCCAAGCCAGCCGGCGATGGCGGCACCAAGGACCAGCACCAGTGGCGCCTTGGACCCGGTCAGCAGGAAGGCCAGCGCAATGCCCGGGAGCGCCGCGTGTGAGATGGCGTCCCCCAGCAGGCTCTGGCGCCGAAGGACGGCAAACGTACCCAGGGCCCCACTGGACATCCCGAGGATGGCGGCCCCCAGCGCGACAACGCGCAGCGTGTAGTCAGAAAACAGATCGATGAGTAGGTCCATCGTGGGTCAGTTTCTCGATGGCTCCCGAGACGGCACTACGCCGCCGAGTCCTTCCGGCAGCGGTCCCAGATTGGCCATCGCCGGTGATCCCGCCGGTGCACCCACGAACCCGACCCGGCCGCCGTACGTCTTCCGGAGGTTCTCTTCGGTGAACACCTCCCCAACCGGGCCGCTGGCCAGTCGGCGAACGTTGAGTAGCAGCACTTGGTCGAAATACTCGGGCACGGTTTGGAGATCGTGATGAACCACTACCACCGTCTTTCCGTCGGAGCGGAGCTCCCGCAGCAGCGCAATAATGGCCCGCTCCGTCGTTGCGTCCACGCCCTGAAACGGCTCGTCCATGAAGTAGACGTCGGCTTCCTGAACCAATGCTCTGGCTAGGAAGACTCGCTGCTGTTGCCCGCCGGAGAGCTGACTTATCTGGCGGTCCGCGTAATCCGCCATTCCGACCTTCTCCAGTGCGTGCAAGGCCTTCGCCCTATCTGCACGTCCTGGACGCTTGAACCAGCCAATTCGTCCGTAGAGGCCCATGGTGACCACATCCAGCACGTTGGTGGGAAAGTCCCAGTCTACCGAACCGCGTTGGGGCACGTAGCCCACGCGTCGTTGCTGGCTGGCGAATGACTTGCCGTATACCAGAATTTCGCCGGCGGCCGGCTTGACCAGACCCAGGACGGCCTTAATGAGCGTAGTCTTTCCTGCGCCATTGGGACCCACGATGGCCATCAGGACGCCTTCTGGAACGATCAGGTCAATGTCCCAAAGCACCGGGCGCTCCCGATAGGCCACGGTTAGGTCTCTGACCTCAACGGCTACACTCATGACCCTACAGTTTTACTCAGACCGGCTACAATCGTGTCGATGTTCGAACGCACCATGCCCGCGTACGAGCCGGCTGCCGTTCCAGGCGCTCCCAGGGCGTCGCCAAAGAGCGTCCCCCCTATCTGAACATCAAAGCCCCGGGAACGCACCGCGGCGCGGACCGCTTCGATTCCGCGCGGTGAGACGGACGATTCCATGAACAGAGCCGGGACCCGTCGTGACGCCACGAAGTCGGCCAGTCCAGCTACGTCAGCGGTGCCAGCTTCAGCCGCAGTCGAAAGACCTTGCAGCCCGTTTACTTCAAAGCCGTAGGCACGTCCGAAGTAGCCAAAGGCATCGTGTGAGGTTACCAGCACGCGCAACTCCGGAGCCAGCTCGGTCAAGCGCTGCCTGACATATTCGTCTGCCGCGGCGATTTCCTCGGCATAGGTGCGAGCATTCTCCCGGTACAGATCAGCGCTTGTGGAATCGATGGAAGCCAAGTCTTCTGCGGCCTTCAATGCGGCCAGCCTCCAGAGTCCCGCGTCAAACCAGATGTGCGGATCGTAGTTGCCGGTGAAGTAGGCAGACTCCAACAAGGAGGTCTCCGGGACTGCATCGGCTACAGCAAACGCTGGAATCCTCAGGGACGACATCTGCTCGAAGATCTCGCCCATCTTCCCTTCCAAATGCAGCCCGTTGTAGAAGATTACGTCCGCGGACGACATCAGCAGCACATCTCCCTCGGACGCCTTATACAGATGTGGGTCCACGCCCGGGCCCATTAGGCCGGAGACTACAACGCGGTCACCGCCCACCTCCTGCACCAACTCCGCTATCATGCTGGTGGTCGCCACCACCCTGATCTGACGGCCGGAGAGATCCATCCCCCCCGTCCCAGCTGGTGCGCATCCCGAAAAGGCGATAGGCACCAAAGCAGCGGCGAACAGGACAGCTGCCAGCGTTCTATTTAGCATCATATCGATTGAGATTTAGCCTAGGCTAAATCTCAACGACGAACGGTCTCTCGTGATCCCGGAAGTCACCCTGGGAGCGTCCTAGTTCTGTCCGAACCCGAGGTCCACTTCCTGGGGCTCCTCGACCCAGTCGGCAACGAAAATGTTTGTGTCCGTTGACTCAGTCCGGGATCCGTTGCGATTGGAAGAAAAGACCAGCTTCGATCCGTCCGGTGAGAACATCGGAAACGCGTCGAACGTCCCCGAATGCGTGATCTGCTGGAGTTCACCCGTCTCGAGATCCGACGTAAAGATGTCGAACATCCGGCCACCCTCTGCAAGCGAATGGTGGTTCGTCGAGAAGAGAATGCGCTCTCCATCTGGATGGAAGAAGGGTGCCCAGTTGGCGCCTGCGAGGTTAGTCACCTGACGCGCATTGGAGCCGTCAATGTTGGCGACGAAGATATTGAGCTCACTCGGCTCAACCAGGCCGTCGGCCAGCAGCTGCTGGTAGACATCAGCACGCTCACCCTCGGGGCGATCCGCACGCCAGACGATTTGCTGAGAGTCAGGCGAGAAGAAGGCGCCACCATCGTAGCCGAGCGTGTCGGTCAACTGAATGGTCTCGCCCGTAGCAATCTCATAGCGAAACAGCTCAAGGTCTCCGGTCCGGGTGGACGTGAAGATCACGAACTTCCCATCCGGGGAGACCGTGGCTTCTGCGTCATAGCCCGGGCCGCCAATCAAGAGTTCGAGGTTCTGTCCATCGGCATCGACTACGTAGATGTCGTAGTCGGGGAAAATCGGCCAGACATAGCGACCGCGGCCAAACATCGGCGCGATAGGGCACGAATCGCCACCGCCGTGGGTGGACGCGTAAATGATCCGGCCATCGTTAAGGAAGTAGGAGCAGGTGGTGCGCCCGGTGTCGGTCGAGACCCGATCGTAGCGATCGCCGCTCGCGCGATCGCTCCCGTCCGCGTTCATGACGAAGATTTGATCGCAGCCCTGGGAGGTCAGTTCGGTCCACTCCGACTGAAAGACCAGCTCCGTGCCAGCGGCATTCCAGTAGGCTTCCGCGTTGTTGCCGCCGAAAGTGAGCTGCGTCACATTGCGCAGATGGGTTTCTCCGCCGAACCGGAGACTGTCCGATGCGGCATCATAGCCGCCGTCCATGGGAACTCGGCCGTCGCACCCTGCAAAGACAATGAATAAGAGGAACAGGCCGAACCGTGCCGCGCGAAAGCTGGTAAGCATTCCGATCCTTCGTAGTGGTTTTTGGGGAGCCAAAAACTACAACCAGACCTAATGCACGGACGGTGAATAACTATGCCACTTGACGTAACTGACTTCCAGACGGAAGTCCTTGATGCCTCCAAGAACACGCCAATCCTAGTCGATTTTTGGGCACCGTGGTGCGGTCCCTGTCGAACACTGGGGCCGGTGCTTGAGAAACTCGAAGCCGAGGCAGACGGCGCCTGGAAGCTGGCCAAGGTCAATACAGACCAAATGCAGGAGGTCTCCGCTCAATACGGTATCCGCGGCATTCCGGCGGTCAAGATGATCGTAGATGGCGAGGTCGTAGACGAGTTTACGGGGGCCCTGCCGGAGTACGCCGTCAAGCAGTGGCTTGAGAAGGCACTGCCTTCAGAGACGGCCAACCTGGTTGGCGAGGCCGAGGCTGCCTTGTTGGCCGGCGAAACCGAACGCGCCGAGAAGGCGCTCGAGGGTGCGCTCCGAGATGAGCCCACAAACGCAGCCGCGTCCGCTCTTCTCTCCCGCCTGGTGGTCTTCCGGGATCCGCAGCGGGCCTTAGGCCTGGCGGCAAACGGCATGTCTGGTGAGGCTGTGCATGTTCAAATGGCCGAGGCGGTGCGTGTCCTTGTCCGAGTCATGGAGACGCAGGAGACAGACCTCCCGCTGGACGGCGGGGCCGAGCACGCCGCGCGGGCGCTAGGAACGCTTAGGGCTCAGGACTTGGAAACCACGATGCAGTCGCTCCTGGCACTTCTGCAGACCAACCGGTACTACCACGACGACTTTGCCCGGAAGGCCGGTGTGGCGGTGTTTACGGTACTAGGGCCGGAGCACGAGATCACGCGGAAGCATCGCCGCACGTTTGATATGTGGCTGTCCTAGGACAGCCGCCGCCCGGGGAGCGCCCGAAGGCGCTCCCCGATCGGGACCAGCTCCGCACTCTCAGCCTACCTCACCGTTGAGGCAGGCCGCGAGGCGGCTGCAGCGGAGTCAGTCTCCGCAGCAGCCGCCACCGCAGCAATCGGTGTCGTCAGCGTTGGAGGGGGCACGGTCGATGATGATGTCTATGGTCATGGTTCTCTCCGTCTTTGGTTGTTAGCAACAGCCACAGGCGCAGGCCTGCTCACTCACCCACGTACCCAGGTACCCCTTCATTTGGGCAAAGGCCGCGGTGCTGATTGAATAGCACGAGCGGGGCCCGTCTATCGTCCCTTCAATCAGGCCGGATTCCTTCAGAGCCTTTAGATGCTGAGACACTGTGGCCTGTGCAAGCGGGAGTTCGTCGACTAACTCTCCGCAGATGCACCCGCCCCGGCGGGCAAGGATCTCCAGGATGGCGATCCTTGCCGGATGTCCCAGTACCTTCGCCCATCGGGCGATGGCCTGTTGTCCGTCGGTAAAGGAAGTAGGCTTTGTCTGCGTCATGACTGATTCATTGTATATCGCAAATATACGATAAAGTCGTGCAGAGTTGCACGAGTCGTCGAAAAAACTTGTCTCACCCGGACCAGCCCCAATTCAGGCCGCTGCTTCCTGGTCCTTGTACTGGAGCTCGTACAACCGACGGTAAAGCCCATCGATTGCCAGCAACTCTTGATGATTGCCGTGCTCCCGAATTACCCCTTTGTGCATGACCAGTATCTGGTCGGCATGCTGAATAGTGGACAGGCGATGCGCAATCACGATGGAGGTCCGCCCCTCCATCAGGCGCTCAAGCGCAGACTGGATGGCATGCTCGGTCTCCGTATCCACGCTGGATGTCGCTTCGTCCAGGACCAGCACCTTCGGATCGAACGCCAGGGCCCGAGCAAAGGAGAGCAGCTGCCGCTGGCCGTGGGACAGCGACATCCCGCGCTCCCGAACATCATGATCGTACCCGTCCTTCAACCGGTTTATAAACCCGTCGGCGCCGATCTCCGTGGCCGCGGCTTCGACCTGCTCGCGGCCTACGCCATCCGCTCCCAGAGAGATGTTCTGCTCCACCGAACCGCTGAAGAGAAACACATCTTGCAGAACCAGCCCGATGCGTGACCGAAGATCCGAAAGACCATAGTCCCGGATATCCACCCCATCGACCAGAATCTGCCCCTTCTGGATGTCATAGAAACGGAGCAGCAGGCTGATGATTGTGGTCTTCCCAGCGCCGGTGGCGCCCACGATGGCCACAACCTGTCCGGTGGTAGCCTTGAACGACACGTCTCGCAGGATCCAGTTGGGCTCCTCACCCGAATCGTCGTAGGCAAACCAGACGTTCTTGAACTCGATGTCCCCGCGAATCGCCTCCATCTGGGTAGGTTGGTCCTTTTCGGCTAGGGAATCATCCGTGTCCAGCAGCCCAAAAATCCGCTCCGCGCCGGCCATGGCAGACTGCAGCGTATTGAACTGGTCAGACAGGTTGCGAATCGGCTCGAAGAACCGGCGGGCGTACTGAATGAAGGCAATCAGCACACCCAGCGTCAGGGTCCCTCCCATCGCATTCAGTCCGCCAAACCAAATCACAAGTCCGAGCGCCGAGGAGGCAATGATGTCGATGGCCGGCCAGAAGAGCGCGAAATAGAAAATGGTCTTAATGTGCGCGGCCCGATGGTCATTATTGATTTCATTGAACCGCCGGGACTCCTCCACCTCGCGGGAGAACATCTGGACGATGCGCATGCCGGTGATGTGCTCCTGCAGAAAGGAGTTGAGGCGGGCCACCTGCTTTCGGGTGTCCCGGTACGCGTCCCGGACTTTTCGCTTGAACCAGAAGGTGGCGTACAGCATCACCGGCACCACCGCCAGCGTGACCAAAGCCAGCACCCAGTTCAGGGAGAACATGAACCAGGCAATGAAAATGATCCGGAACGTGTCCCCGAGGATGGTCACCACCCCGGCCGACAGCACCGTGCTCAGCGACTCCACGTCACTCGTCACGCGGGTGATCAACCTTCCCAGCGGCTGCTTGTCAAAGAACCGAAGGGGCTGCTTGAAGATGTGCCCGTGAACCCTGGTCCTCAGATCGAATATGGCCTGCTGGCCAATCCACTGCGTCAGGTACGCATTGACAAAGGAGAGAATGCCCTCGCCAAGTAGGACCAGCACGAGGATGCCGATCATCCCGTTGAGTCCGTCCAGATCACCCGGGACGATGTGCCGGTCTATGGTGACCTGCACAAGCTTCGGAATGAGCGGGCCAAGGAAGGCGGCCGTCATCACAGTCACAAAGGCAATCAGTACCCAGCCCTTGTAGGGAATCAGCAGCCGAATGATGCGACGAAGCAGTTTGCCGTCGAGCCCTTCCTTCTTTTTTTCGGTGTCGCTCACATTTCCAGGGGCTAGACCATCGCCGCCAACTCCTCTTCAAGGAGCTGCTTGCGGTATAGGTTGGCGTAAAGTCCCTCACGGGCGAGCAGAATGTCGTGCGTCCCCTGCTCAGCAATGGCCCCGTCGTCCAAAACCATTATCTGGTCCGCGTCCTGGACAGCCGAAATGCGGTGGCTGACAATAACCACGGTGCGCTTCCCGAAGTGCTGGCGGAGATGGCCGAGGATATTCCGTTCGGTCTGCACGTCTACGGCCGAGAGGGCATCGTCAAGAATCAGAATGCTCGGCTCGCGGACCAGCGCCCTCGCAATGGACGTGCGCTGCTTCTGTCCGCCCGAGAGTGTGATTCCGCGCTCCCCTACAAAGGTCTCGAACCCGTTCTGAAAGTCCTGAACGTTTGCCAGGAGATCAGCTTCCTCGGCAGCACGGTCTATCAGCTCTTCAGAAGCGTCCATCCGTCCAAAAGCAATGTTTTGGGCAATGGTATCCGAGAACAAGAATACCTCTTGCGGCACATATCCAATGGAGCCGCGAAGGACGGAGAGCGGGTAGGTTTCTACCGGATTGCCATCGATGAGCACCCGGCCCTCGCTTGCCTGGAGAAGCCGAGGGATCAGTTCGATCATGGATGTCTTGCCGGCTCCCGTGCGTCCGACGATACCCAGGCTTGTGCCCGCAGCAACGTGGAAGGACATGTCCTTCAGCACAGGCTCCTCGTCATCGGCGTACCGGAACGACACGCCCTCAAAGGTCACCGCGCCCTGGACGGTCTGGAGGTCCTCTCTAGTCTGGGCGCCATCGGCCACCTCTGGCTCAGCGTCGAAAATGCGCTGAAGTCGGGTCATGGAGGCCGCCGCGCGCTGAACCATGGTAATCACGAAGCCGAACGCGGCCACCGGCCACGTCATCAATGCCACATAGATGATGTACTCGGCGATGTTGCCGAGCGTGATGGCGCCTTCGGTTACCAAGCGTCCGCCCTGCCAAACCACAATAATGGTAGAGAGCCCGACAAGGACCAGAAAAACCGGTCGCCACGCGGCATCCACCATGGCCAGATCCAGGCTCCGGTCGCGATAGCCAGCGCTTTCCTGTTCGAATGCCGCCTGCTCCGCCGCCTCGCGGGCATAGGCCTTCAGCACGCGAACCCCGGAAAGCGACTCCTGCACCCGGCTGGTAAGCATCGAATACTGCTCCTGCAGCGCGTCAGACCGTTGGTGGACCATCTTGGCCACGAAGAACACCGAGATGCCCAGAAACGGCATCGGGATCAAGGCATAGGCCGTCAGTCCAGGCGAGATGATGAACATCACAGTCATCGACATGACAATGATGACCACGGCCCGTGTGGTGTACATCAGTGCCGGGCCGATGTAGCGGCGCACCTGTTCGATGTCACTCGTGGCCCTCGTGATCAGGTCTCCCGTGGAGTGCTGGAGGTAGAACCCGTGCGAGAGCCGCTGCAGATGGTCATACAGCCGGTTGCGAAGATCGTATTCGATGTGGCGCGAGGCCACAACAACCGTCTGCCGCATGACGAAGGAGAACACGCCACTGAAGAAACTCAGCACCAGAATGAGCCCCGCGAAACCCATCAGGGTGGCGAAGAACTGGGCGTAGAGATAGTCGCCCACTGCCGTGCCTTCGAACGCACGGTAGTTCGCCACCATGCGCGGGATCGTATCAACCGCCTGCCTGACCACGATCGGGACGAGGATCGAGGCCGCCGCAGAAGCCACCGCCGCCAGCAACCCTGGCAGGAAGAGATGCTTATACTTTAGGTAGTAGTGGTTTAGCTGAGCTAACGATCCCACGGGCGGCGGATGTTTGGCCGTTGCCTACGCAGGCCGCCTTTACGTGATCCACCGAATATGACCTCGACCCGATCCCTTCTGCTACTTGTGACGGCTTGCATTCTGGCCGGGTGCTCGCCCAACACCATCCCGCCGCAGGTGCATGAAGCAGACATCCAAGCATGGCGGGCCTGGCGCCTGGCTGACCTCACCTCAGAGGATTCGTGGCTGACACTGATAGGCTATCACTGGGTTGGCGCGGTGCCGGTGAGTGTTGGGTCGGCCGAACGGGCGAGTATCACCTTACCGAGGGGGCCGCAGTTGGTCGGGACTTTCTTCCAATCAGACGGCGCGCTGCTTTTTGAGGCCAAGGAGGGCGTAACCGTCATCGCGGATTCGGTCACTCTGGCCGAGGCGGTCCCCGTATTCAACCCGGACGGGTCCGCGGTAATCTTCAGGGTCGAAGCCATGAGCTGGCTGGTTCGCGACTTCCAGGATCGATTGGCGGTGCGCGTCCGTGATAACAGGGCGCTGCTCCGAACCGAGTTTCCCGGCATCGAGCACTATCCCGTCAATTCCGAGTGGCGGCTTCACGCCAGGTACGAGCCCTATGACCCGCCGAAAAGATTTCCCGTGGCCATTTTCACAGGAGGTGATGACCTGGAGGAATCTCCTGGTCGCGTGATTTTCGAGGCCGCCGGCACGGAGTATAGCCTTGATGTAACCGATACGTCGGACACCGGCTACTTCGTCATCTTTGCCGACGACACCAACGGCAACGGCTCCTACCCTGCCGGCCGTTACGTCTGGTTCGATAAGCCAGTCGGCGCTCGGTCGGGTCCGGTCGTGCTGGATTTCAACAAGGCCTACAATCCGCCGTGCGCCTTCACCGAGTATGCCACGTGTCCCTTGCCGCCGAGATCACACCGGATTGCGGCTGAGGTAGACGCGGGCGAGTTGACCTTCGCGCGGCCGAAGTAAGCGTACTGGGCCCCGGCGCCGTCCTACACAGGAATCCGGACAGCCTCCGGCACCGCTCCACTGGACACCATATGGTCCACGAGCCTCAGAAGCCTTCTCTGCTCCGGCCACGCTAGGCGCTGCTCCGCCTCGTCAACCAGGAGCCACTCGAACAGGTCGTGCTCCTCATTGAGCGTTGGATCCCCGGAGACAGCCGCCGCAAAAGCAGGAATGGACTGCACCCGGTCTGTCTGCCACTCGTAAAACTGATTCATCGAGGGTATTGCAAAGAGTGCCTGCGGCGCGAGTCCCGTCTCCTCCCAGAGCTCCCTGACCGCCGCCTGCCACGCCTGCTCGCCGTCGGCGATCTTTCCTGCCACCATTCGCCAGGTCCCCTCGTATAGCCGGTCCACAGCTCTCCTCAGCAACAAGTGCCGCACCCCTTCGGGCGCACTCCTGTGCACGTACACATCTACATTGGCCACAACAATCTCAGGCACAGCAAACTCCTTCGGGGTGCGTTATTCTGGGGCGGGGTCTCTAGACCGATCAAAGGATAACCATGGACGCTGAAAAAGAACTTGTTGCTCTGAGGAAGGAGGTCAGCCACCTTCGCAGAGCCGTGGATGAGTTGTCGATTCTGAATGAACTGGCAGCCGCTATCAGTGCGTCGCAGGACGTCACGGATGTGATCCAGACCATCACCAAGCGTTCTCTTTCCGCCGTGAGGGCCGAACAGGGCGTCATCACGATGGTGGGGATCGACGCTTCGGATCCGACTCGCACGCTTATCAGGACCATGACTGGCTCGACCGAGTCGGAAGCATTCCGGCCAGACCAAAGCCTGCTGGGCTGGATGCACCTGAACAAGCGTCCGCTCCTCTTGAACGACCCCAGGGAGGACACCCGATTCAAAGGCGTCAAGTGGCCCGACAACGTGCGGTCCATTCTGTGTGTCCCGATGCTGGCTCAATCCAGGCTCATCGGCATCCTGACTCTGTATAACAAGAAGCGGTCAGAGGACGGATTCTCTCCGTCGGATCAGCGGCTTATCGCCATTCTCGCCTCACAGTCCGCTCAAGTCGTTGAAGGAGCGCGTCTTTACGAAGAGGAGCGTCAACTTCTAGCGATGCGCCAGGAGGTCCAACTAGCAACGGAAATCCAAGCCAATCTGCTCCCCAGTTCAGCCCCCGTGGTGCAGGGCTACGAGTTCGCAGGGTTGAGTATTCCGGCCAAAGAAGTCGGCGGCGACTATTTTGACTACATCCCCATGGCCGATGGCAAACTGGGCCTGACCGTTGGGGACGTTTCCGGAAAGGGCGTAGGCGCAGCGCTCCTCATGGCCACCTCCCAGGCTACGCTCCGCGGCCAGGTGGTGGCCGACAGTGATCCGGCCGTGGCCTTGGGCAAGACCAACTTCCTGATGTGCTCCGCCACGCGCCGCGGCACCTTCGTGACCTTGTTTCTGGCGATTCTGGACCCCGAGACTGGTGGGATCAGCTACGCAAATGCCGGGCACAATCGTCCCTTTGTAGTGGGCCCGAATGGCAAGTTCGAGATCCTTACCACGGGCAGCCTGGTACTGGGCTTCTTGCCCAAGCATACCTACGAACGCGCCGAGACCGTGCTTCAGCCAGGCGAGTCTCTGGTGATTTACTCCGATGGCGTGACGGAGGCCATGAATCCCGCCAGCGAGCAGTTCGAAGAGGAACGACTCTACGAACTCGCCAAGAAGCATCAAGGCGATGGCAGCAGCGCCATGGTCGATCGCATCATCAACGAGGTCCGCCTGTTCGCCGGAGAGCGGGCGCAGAACGACGACATCACGCTACTGATCGTCCGTCGGAAGCCCTGACGGGAGCTGACCTCTTTAGATTTGGACCTCGGCCGCCGATACAGTCTCGGAAGAACCCCCGAGACCATGGACAGCCTTTCCGACAAGATTCGCTCATTTCTGATTGACGCCGGCTTCGAATTTGCCGGAGACCGGGCGTCCAATCTCGAACTGCTACGCTACTTCGAACGGGAGTACGGCTTCGAAGTCATGCGCTTCATGGAGCAGGAGTGGGTTGAGCAGCAGCTCGAGCGCGAATTCTCCCAGGGATTCGTCGATCAGATGCGTGAACACGTGGAGAACGACCGTCTGGAAGACTTCGATGACGATATTACGTCCATCCCAGGCCGCGCTGCCTAAAAGGCCGCAGACCGCGTTTCCGAGTCCCAAAACGGCCTATGAGGCCCTGGAGGGGCATTTATGCGTCCCGTGACGGGAGCGCCCGGTTCACGATTGGGCTTTTAGTTCCGCACAATAGGACGGACTTATTTGGAAAAGTCGTTCCGTTTGCCGACATAGTGGGACTGCACGCAAGCTTCTAGTTGCGTGTAACGCACAACCACACCCACTGGACGCGGCCTAAGCCTACATGCCCAAACCAAGACGCCCTCGCGGGAGCGGCCCCTCACGGGCCAGAATGCCGGATAAGAGTTCTTCGAAGGATCAATTTGGATGGTGGTTCCGCTGGTGTAATGCGGAAGACCCCGTTACCTACTGGAAGGAGAAGCGCGCCAAACGGCGTTGAGATAAGCTTCCCTATTGCCTATTAGGCACCCCGGCGTGCCTTCTTAAGCGGACGCCAACCCGAATGCGTGGTTGGCGTCCGTTTGAGTTGCGGATATACCCGTACGCGACTGCTCTGAGCTTCTACTGTGCGGCGCGGGCTGCGCGGCGTGTAGAGCTTGATGCTCCCACGGCCTGCTCCAGAAGGCCCCCGGCAATCCACTGCGCCATCGCCTGCCGGTTAGCCGGCTTGGTCAGACGAATCTGATCACCACGATGTCGAATGTTGCCCAACTCTACGAGGACGGCGACAGGCTTGGTGTGCTTGAGGATGTAAAGGTCGCGACGCACCAGGCGGCCCTTGTACCCGCGATCAGGCTGGTGCGCGCGGTACTGATTCCGGATTGAGGTCTGGAGCGCGCGACCTAGACTGCGGCCGCTGGGGCTGGAATATGCAAAGTGGACGTCAATCTGCGGCTGGTTTCTACCATCCAGAGCATCCACGTGGACCGCGATGACCTGCTGACTTCGTGCTGAAGCCTTGTGCCGATCGAATAGCTTGTTGATGACCTCGGCCCTTTGCCTTAGCCGGCGAACGGAGTTACTGCTCATTTGGACATCGCCGTAGTAGTACTCGTCTCCGTCCAGAGGGAGGTATTCCGAATCACGAATACCATCATTCGGATCCCGGACAATCATGTAGACCCGTGCTCCGTCCATAAGCAGCTCGCGGGCAACCCGCAGGGCAGTGTCGTAAGCAATCTCGTCCTCTGGCATGGGTCGGCCGTCCAGCCGTCCCAAAGAACCGGGATCAGGGCCGCCATGGCCGCTGACAACGTAGTAGTAGTGTCCGGCCAGCCGATTGGACCGGCGCTCGACCATCTCGTACTTATCGCCAAAGATTTCGTAGCGCGTTGCCGTAGTTGATGCTGGTGTTGAAACTGGTATCGACACGGCAGTGGCAGGGCTTGCGGGAGCGGTCTCGAAATCGGGAATCTGGTACGCCACTCCAACCTTCAACGCGCTGTCCGATCCAAGCTTGTCTGCGTTCAGAGACCGAAAGGCCTCAACCCGCTTTGACGTGGGGGTGACCCCGCTGCGCCTGAGAAGTCCCCAGATGCCCTCGCCCGGCTGGGGCGCGACTGATTGGGCGACCGCCGGCAATGCCACGCCGACAGCAAATACTGTGAGCAGGAGCAACTTTCTGGCGTGGACTTGCAGCTTTCTCATACCACTTCTTATCGGCTGCGAACCTTGCCTTTTTAAGTCAGGCACGGCTGATTTTCGGAATCGCCGGACAGCTACCTTCGAAAGTGATTCACCCGCCCTCGCTCTGCTACCGTTCAGACCATCCTTCGCCCGGTGACTCGCCCATGGTGGTAAGATTCGACCCTGCCTCGACACCTTTATTGCGGCCCATGAGATCTCTCCTTCGGTTTATACCCCTTCTGCTGCTGGTCGCACTAGTCCAGAGTGCCCAGGGCCAGTCTTTTCAGGATGCCACGGCCCGAATCCTCTCGACGCCTGCCCCCACCGCACCCATTGGACTAACGGTGGCTGACCTCAACGGCGATGGGCGAACCGATATTTACCACCCCGGGCGACTCCTTCTCCAGACGGAGGAAGGCACGTGGGTGAACGCGCTACTCGGAAGCGCCATCGACGTAGAGGGCAACGCGCCGCTCATCGGCCTACCTGGCGACCCCAATTCCGATGGCCTGACCGACCTCTTGCTCCTGGATGGAGGTCCCGGCTCCCGGTACTACGAAAACACGAATACCATTCGGTACCGCCTCGCCAATGGGGAGCGAACGCTGAATATCCGGACGCTTTCTACCGGAGCTATTTGGGGAGATTTTGACGGCGGAGGCGGGATTGACCTGTTCGTGGCCTCCTCTGATGGGCAGAATAGGCTCTATGTGTCCAATGCCGATGGCAGTTTCACGGACGTCTCGGATGTCAAGCGCTCGGGAACCCGTTCGGGCGGGTGCGGAATGGCCGTGGCAGACTGGGACCATGATCTGGACCTTGATGTGTATCTGCCGGTGTGCCAAGGCAACCCGGCCAATATCCTGCTGGAGTACGATTCTGTCCGCGACCGCTATACGGAGAATGCGGCCCGGCGTGGCGTGGCGAGTTTCAGATACTCCCACTCCGCCGTCTGGCTGGACTATGACAATGACGGGTGGCAGGATCTGTTTGTTGTGAACGCCCGCCTGGAAGTTGAGAACGGTCGCAACCAACTCTACCGCAATATGCAAGGCACGGGGTTTGAAGATGTTACTGCCAGCTCTGGTTTGGAGGGCAGCATTTCGAACCTGCGCCGTGGAGTCGCAGCAGCCGACTTCGACAACGACGGCTGGACTGATCTCTATGTGTCGCTAGATGACGAGACTCGGCCTCAACTCTATCGCAATCAGGGCGATGGGACCTTCACTGACATCGCTTCACTGGTACTGCCCCCCGTGCCTGCGACGCTTGCCTTTACGGCGGCGGATGTGGACGACAACGGGTGGATAGATCTCCTTTTCGGGCCAGCGGAGGGCAATGTACTCCTGGCGAATGACGGGGAGAACAACTGGACACGGATTGTGCTAAGGACCCCGGGAGTCAACCGGCGCGGAATGGGCGCGCGGGTCACCGTTACCGCAGGCGGCATTCAGCAGACCAAGCAGATGCTAATGGGTGGTGGCAACGTTCGGCATTCGACCGATGCCAAGCTTCATTTTGGGCTGGGAGAGGCGGCGGTCATCGATCAGATCCAGATCTTCTGGGCGGACGGCTCGGTAGATCAACTCTCGGAACTCGAGGTGAACAAGGAGCTGGTCATAGCCAGGGGCGGGACGCTGAACCCGCCTCCGTCTGTTTTCCAGTTGGGCAATCCGGTGGATGCGGCCCTGTTCGATACCTCGGCCGCGGAGATCGATTTTTCGTGGCAGGCTTCGACCGATTCGACTCCCTTGACTTACACCGCCTCCATCTGGGGACCCGGCACCCGGCTTCGTTTCTCAGGCGTTACAGGCACAAGCCTCAGCGTCGACCCCGATATTTTGGCTCCGAACCAGATATACACGTGGTCGGTCTTTGCCGATGACGGTCTCTCCATTACCCCCGCCATCGGCTCGCGAGTCTTCACGTTCGGAGAAGACGCGCGAGCCGTCGCCACACTGACTGCGCCGGCACTGTTTGACTTCGGACTGGACAAGCCCTCGACGGGTCAGGCGGCATTCCTTGATCTGGATGGTGATCGCGACCTGGATGTTTTCGTAGTCGGCTCCGATGGTCTGCTGACGCTTGGCGGGGTGTACTCGTCCGTGGACCTGGGCGTTGTCAGCACAAACGGCGGAGAGTTCGTATTCAAGGGACTTGCAGACACAGGGACGAGTCTTCAGCCCGTCACCGAACCGCGTTTGGGCGTCGGAGACATGGATGGCGACGGCCGACCCGATGCCATTGTCTCCGGTCTCCATCGGGACTCGGGAAGCCCGGCCGTCACCTTGTATCGAAATCTCGCAACGGGCATTTCATCGGTCACCATGGCCGTCGATGCCCGGTTTGGCGGGCCCATCACTATTGAAGACGTTGATGGCGACGGCGATGGCGACCTTCTGCTTTCCGGCTCTCAGAGCGCCTCGCCCCCTTATTCCTCGACCACCATCCTCTATCGAAACGACGGCGGTGCCTTCTCTCAGTGGGCCGTCTTCCCTGGAGCCATGTTCGGGGACGCATCCTGGGGCGATGCCGACGGCGATGGTGATTTGGACCTTGCCCTTGTCGGCGACGCCGGAGATGGACACCCCCAGGGAGCGGTCTACCGAAATGACGGTGATTCATTCGCCGAGATCAGCGTTCCGGGAGCTGGCCTCCTCTACTCGTCCATCGATTGGGGTGACTACAACGGAGACGGACTTCTGGACCTTGTCGTAACCGGTGGCGAGGTCGGCCCGGAACTGCTCGAGGGCATCACGCGCCTCTACCGACAGGACGCAGGCCTGCGATTTGTCGAAGAGCCTTCGCCACTCCCTGGGGTGCTGGCGGGGTCTGCGCGCTTCGGTGACTACGAGAACGACGGTGACCTGGACATCCTCCTTACGGGCGCCAAATCGATCCTTGGCGAATTACAAGGAGGTGTTTTTCGAAATCAGGAAGGCCGATTCGTTGCGGAGTTGCAATTCCAGGGGGCGCTTGCCGGACGCATGGCTATCGGCGACTACAACGGTGACGGAGACTTGGACTTCATCGTTCTCGGACGCGGGCCGGATGGTGCCGGCTCACTGCTGTTCTTCATCAATCAGCAGGTGGCCGAACCAGTCCCCTCGATGAGGTAGCCTAGCGCTCTGAGATGTGTGCCCACATTCCGTCCTTCACCAGAACGGCAACCCGCACTTCCTCTGCATCGCTGCCCTGACGTGCTGTCCGGGGCGCCAACTGCAGCTTGAATCGTTCCGAGATGCGGTGGACCACCTCCCTGGACTCGGTCATTGCCATGCGGCGGCCGAGGCACGCGTGCCCGCCGTGCCCAAACGGCATGTACCTGTAGCCGGTCTCACCCGCAATGCGGTCGTTCTGCACAAACCTCTCAGGGCGGAACTCGGTCGGGCTTTCCCAGATCTCAGGACGCATGTGAATGACGTAAGGGACGAAGACTACCAGGTCCTTCTTTCTGATAGATACCCCGGCCAATTCGTGGTCTTCGTTGACCTCCCGCCAGTAGATCCAGAGAGGGGGCGTGATTCGCATGGACTCTAGGACGGAAGCTTCCGCCCAGACCTTAGAACTACCGGCGCGCTGCGCGTGATCGGGTTGCTGCGCCAACTGCCACAGCGTCCAGATGATGGAAGAACCGACAGAGTCCACTGCTGCCACCAGGAAGGTCGCGACGTGGTCGCGTAGTTCTCCCGGATCCAGTTCCCCATTGGTGTCGGCCTCAAGCAAGGCTGACATCAGAGGGGCCCGACTTTCTGGGTGCGCGCGTGCCAGGGCAATGAGTTTGTCGACGAAATCCTCAAGGACCTGGAGCGCTTCCCGCTTCGGCCTTGGATGGAGAGCCCGCTTGGCAAGCTTCCGATTCAGCGGACCAAGGATTCGGTATTTGATGGCCCGCCCAGGCGTGGCGTAGTGCATCGCGGTCTGGATGGCCGCCGAGATGGGCGCGGATTCCACCGGGAACGGGCGCAGCAGCAGATGCTGCACGGCGATGCGTAGGGTCGTCTCCATAACCAGCGCCTGGAGCTCCACCTCGCCAGTCCCGGCGACGGCGCTGAGGCGATCTATGAGACGGTCCGCCTCGGTGGCCGTGATCTCTGTCAGGCGCTTCTCGGTGGAGGCCTTGAAGTACGGGGCGAGTAATCGTCGCTGTCTGAGCCACTTATCATGCGGAGAGGACGCGACTCCCTCCCCCGCCGGAGGAAACCAGAAAGCCAAATCCGGTGTGCGCCTGTACGTGTGCCCGGACCCAGTGAGGGCCTTGGCCGCCACATCCGGATCTGTGATGACGTGGCACCGGAACGGGCCTGACTCCAGTCGGGACATAGGCGAATCCTGCGCCGTGGCCTCCGACAACGCGCGGAGGGGGTTGCGCTTCATCTCACGAAGGAAGCGGAGGCTGAATCGATTCTCGGGCACGTTAGATTCCAGGATTGGGCTTTGCTAGACAGACTCCCTCGAGCCCAGTGCGAGCACCGAAGGAATCAAGCCTCTGAAACCCGAAGGAGTCGCTTCGGTGCCCATTGCCCCTCCCGATACGGGCCAGAGATGGCGCGATTCACATCAAACACCACATCTTCGCGGTCCTTTGCCTGAACGGTGACCTCCAGCTGCAACGACACGGATGCTGCACCGAATTGGACGATCTGGACTTCGGGCACCGGCTCCGGGAGCACGCGGTCACAACTCAGTGCGGCCTCCAATAGTGCGGGCGCCATCTTCTCAAGGTCCGCCTCGACCGAAACCTCAAGCGGTACCTCAACACGAACGTACTCCTCGGCGGAGTAGTTGGTAATCGCCCCACCGACCAAGTCGGCGTTCGGCACAATTATCGTCTCGTTGTCCAGCGTAAGAAGGGTTGTGCTGAAGACATCGATATCCGTGATCTTTCCCTCTACGTCACCGGCCTCGATGAAGTCGCCGATCGAGAACGGACGAAGCACTGCTATGATGAGCCCTGCCGCCAGATTGGTCACGGCCCCGGTCAACGCCAGACCAACAGCCAGTCCGGCTGCCCCAAGCGCTGCCAAAATCGCCGAGATCTCAACTCCAAGGTTGTTGATGGCGATCAACACCACCACGGAGGCCAAGAGATAGTAGACAATGTTGCCAACGAAACGGATACCCGTCTCGTCCAACTCCGAACGCCGGGATGCCTTGGCGGCTAGTATCCTGACCCGTTTCGCCACGAACAGGCCGATAATCAGAATGGCAATTGAGCCTACAACCCGGCCGCCAAACCGGGTCAGGAGATCCGTTAAGGTCGCCAGGAGATCTATTCCTTCCATAGAGCTTAGCTAGTAGGCTTTCCGCCGCCTTCGCGCCAGCTCAGCTTGTTCTGATATTCCTTGAGCTCATCCCAATCGCCGCGGGCTGCCATGGCGGCTTGGTCCGGCCAGACCTCCTCGTTGGCGATGTCTGTTAGCCGTTTTGACCCATAGGCCGACACGATTTCCCGAAGCCGTTCTACGGACGTCTGAGATAGCTCGGCGAAGGTATCGATGCCAGCTCTGTTCAGGACCTCCTCCATCTTCGGACCGATGCCCCAGACTTTTTTGAGGTCATCCGGCTCGGTTGGGATGGGTATGGGTATGGCTGCGGCAATCGGAGCGGCTGCTGTCAGTGGCGCGGCCCCGGCTGCCTTACCCGCGGCGGCTCCGCCCCCGGACGCCGAAGCACCTACGGCTGACTTCGCGCCCTCGCACCTAGTGAGCGCAGCGTTGAGGTCCGAAACCTCAGCCTCCAACTCCGAGACACGGGCGGCGCAATTCCGGCGCCCGATCCACCAGCCAATGAGAAGTCCGATCACGAAGGCAATCAGCAGGCAGATAAAGATCTGCAAAAGGAGGTAAGTCATAATCTACTGACCGATTCTAAAGTCAACTCTACGATTCTCAGCGCGTCCCTCATCCGTTGAGTTACTCGCAACTGGGCGACTCTCGCCATAACCTGCGGCCGACAGACGCTCCGCGCCAATGCCACCGCGTTCCATGTAGATGGTGACTGATTCCGCCCTGGCCTGACTCAGGGTCAAGTTCGAGGCGGGATCACCCACATTGTCGCTGTGCGCCTCAACGCGAATGGTCGCCTCCTGGCAATCATCCAAAACTGAGATGAGTTGGTCCAAGAGGCTCTGGCCCTCTGCCGAGATATCGGCGCTGGCAAACTCGAAATGCACCGTGTCGTTGGCCAGGATATTGTCGAGACTGGTGCGACAGGCCAGCAGCTGGCGGTCTGGGCCGCTCGAAGCGACGCGGATGTCATTGTTAACCGGCCCCCAAGGCCACAGCGGCACGGCGATCCCTACTGCCTCTGCCTTCCCGCCTTCGGTCGAAGCCACGCCTGACATGCCGAGCACTCTGTCCCGGCGATTCAGCTCCACCCAACGCATTCCGGAGCGGGCAAGTCCGCCTCGGACGGGGACCATGTCCAAATCCGTGACTTGATGCAGCTCTACCTCGCTATCGACACGCTCTACGGCGTCGGTAGAAAGGATCTCGGAGACCGCGGAGGCGGCGACATCCGCATTAGGGGCATAACCGGCCAGCGTGATGTACCGCCCATCGACGCTTACCTCGCCCCAATCATGACCGCCATCATTCAGGGTCCGTTGGGCGGTTGCCAATACATCCTGCTCTACGTGGCCTGCACAGTACCACGTCAGCAAGACCAGAAGAAGAACCCCAAGGAGTAGGGGAAGGAGGGACTTCATTACGTCTCGGTAGAAATGCTAAAACAGAAATAGGGACCGAGTCCCGGAAAGTCAATTCTACTCTGCGGTTCCGGTAGTCCCATTCCGCTCAAGAAGAGGACTGGAAGGCTTCTTCGGCGCAACGCAGGAGATTTCAGCTGGTTACGAACTGGTCGTGACAGCCTCAAATGCTGGTCCATACGATGCGAACTGCGTGTGCGTCGCCCTGACGGCGCAGCTGAGCGATTGGCTCGATGACTATCACTGGTCTAGTACTGCCGGACGCCCCACAGCAGGTAACCTTCACTTCCGACGCGGGAGCATCGCCCGGACGCTCATTCTGATGAAATGACCAGCTAACCGGACCGCTGACCTGCGACTATCTCAGATGGTCCAGGTCAGCGATGTCCTGACTTCGACCAGTTGCACGCTTGTTTTTTCTGAGAGCCTCAAGTCCGATGAATGGGACTTCCAACCCGTCCAGAAGCAGAGTCTGTTTGGTCTCGAAGCAGTCGGCGAACTCGACCCCATCAATTGACGTCACAAGGTCAATGCGCAAGGGTGGCCTGCCGAGCTGGATGACCCGGTCCGGGGTCATGAAGTCCGCGACGCCCAGTCCGACCTCTTCAAAGCCGAAATCTGTAAGGGACTGCACTAGCCTTTCGGCGTTGTCAGGCGCAATTTCAATCCAGATATCGAGATCCTTGGTGTAGCGAGGATGTCCGTGAAAGGCTACCGCGTATCCCCCAACAATGAGAAACCGGACCTTATTGGCGTGTAATGACGCGACAAACTCTTTGAAGTCTGGGGCGAGATTCATGTTGGGAGCTCTCTTGGTTCCAGCCGTGATGATCTGCTCTGATCGCTTCGAGTGCGGCAAGCCTTTCGGCCGGCGGGCGTGACCGCCAATAGTCAGCCTCTCGCTCCTGCTCGGAGAAGGACACCACTCGGACAGCAGTCCTGTCGATCTTTTGCATACCGGTCATTGGGGAATTGGCCACGGGAGTAAACGTCCTCAGCCGGTCAGGGTTGCTCCTGGTCCGAAACGAAGATCGGAAACGGCTTCATTGCGTCTCTGTAGAAATCCCTAGACGAAATACGGACCGGGTTTGGAAAGTCAATTCGGGTTGACGGGCGAACCGGCGACCATTCGAGTCTCCTTAGCAAACGTCACGGAGAAGCCCATCGTGCGTTTATGAAGCACTATCCCAAGTCCCATGCAGGGTACTCGAAGAATGATTAGATCCACAAAAGTGTAACTAATCAAATTCACTCTGCGTAGTTGGTTCAGACGGCCGGAATCATCCGTGCCGCTGCAACCGCAAGGACGCGCACGAAATGAAGGGAGTAAACCTCGGGGAGTTTGAAGAACTGGTCCTGCTGATGGTGGGCATCGAGTATGCAGAAGCGTACGGGGTCAGTCTGCAGAGGGGCATCGAGGAGAACACCGGGCGTACCGTCAAGATCAGCGCCGTTCACTCGGCACTTCACCGCCTTGGCCGAAAAGGCTACGTGACCTCCCAAATGGGTGGGGCTTCCGCCAGCCGCGGAGGAAGACGGAAACGTCTTTTCAACTTGACGGACTCCGGTAGGAAGGTCATCGAGCAGCGGCGGCAGGAACGCTCCCGTCTCTGGGACCTGATGCCACGCCTGACTCTTCAGCCAGTCCGCTGCTAGCCCGAACCCGAGTCGTGGCCACCGTGCCTGTCAAACACCCATACGACCCGCCCAAGGCCGCTTCCTTTTTTTTGAGGCTCGCCTTCACCACTGGGGACGTTTACAGGCGGCCATTTGGTATTGGTGGAACGTGGTGTGGTTTCTCCGTCCGTTCGTCCTTCGAGGGCGCGTGATTCAGGAGGAGGACACCGAAGTACGTCGCGACAGACGCGGCCGAGTCCAGCCGACCCTGTGTCGTATTCGATGATCCCAAAGGGCGAGTGCCGACTCGGGCGTGTCCGCTTCAGAGTGTTCACGGTTTTCGGCGCTCAGAACAGGCCCATGCAACCAACAATCAACCCCCTGACAGCGAGTCTTCCAGGGACCGACCAGCTTGGTCTCATCTCCTTCGCTCCGCCTATCCCGCTCAACGTGGACAGGCAAGTGAGAAGCGCATAGCGGGCATTTTTTTACTTGCCGAATCTCTCGCCAGCCCTCGGTCCCCAGACGGGCAATGGTTGTGCGGCCAAGCAGCCCCTTGATTCGGCGAGTGCGGTTCCATGCCGCAATCGTGTCCTGAAAATCCAGGTATGAACAATGTGCGCCGCACCGGCCGCATCCAACACGGAACAGCCAACTCTTCTCACGTCCGATCTTAAAGCTGGACTCAACGACCCGTGTCTCCTTCGACCCGCAGAAGGGACAGGATCGAAGCGTGGGGACGTATCGCTTCTTTACCGGAGATGCCTTTGTCTCGGAGTAATCCGTCTCGGTGAACATCCAAATCGCGGAATCCCGAGCCGTATCGCTCATATGCCAACCCTCTCGATATCACTCCCGCTGTCTTTCGTTACTCGACGCGCTTGATGATATGCCAGCCGAATGGGCTTTTCTGTGGATCGTACTCCGCCAGACCGATTTCGCCGACTTGTAAGGGGAAGCCGACATCTCCAAACGCCGGCACCATACCCTGGCGTTGGTAGACCTGTTGGCCCGCATTAACTGACACACCGAAATTGGCCATCTTGTAAATACCCGGGGCGCTGTCGTCGGTGTACTCCTCCACTAGTACGCCGAAGTCCTCACCCTCCCGAGCACGAACGAGTATGTCGCCGGCCAGCGCTTCTGCCTCCGCGGAAGTCCGCGTAATTTGCTTGCCGGGCACTGATCCCTCGAAGGCAATCAATATGTGTTGCACGGAGATATAATCCGGCTCCTCGGAGGGCTCGGTGTTGTCAGTCGCCGGGGCAGCTTCTTCGGACTCGCTCTTTTCGCCGCAGCCCACCACGGTGAACGCCATAACGAAACAAAGGGCCGTGGAGGCCAAGAACTTTAGGCTCGAACTCATGTGCTTTTTCTCTTTCTTGCGCAGGGCGTGGTGCCACTACGCGTAGTTTCGGGTTTCTTCTCTTGTGCATGGAAGCTATGACCTTCGGGTCTATGACTCCCCATCTCGCCGGCGCCTGACAGTAAGATTGACGGTAGTTCTACCGCCAACTCTACCGCGGCAGCCGCTTATCCAGATTCGCAACCGTCAGCGCCATCACGCCTATCGTGGCTACACCGAGGTTTACCTCGTGCGGATCCAGCTTATCAAGCGTATCGGCAGGCGAGTGATGGTACCAGAAATACTTCGTGCCATCCACGGAGAGTCCCATTCCGGGGACGCCTTCGGCCATGATCGGCCCGATGTCGG
>JBLFXH010000008.1:0-30324 GCA_047611125.1 Rhodothermales bacterium | reverse complement strand
TCTTCTTACTGAAGACGTCTAGAATGACGATGGCATCCTGTTCGATCGCGTACAGGATACGCCAGGTCTGACCTCGGTCCGGAATCCTCAATTCGTGACATCGCCGTTCCAGCGAAGGCATGGGTCTGGAATGTGGAAGCCTGAGCTTCTCGCCTTCCTGAAGCCGACGAAGGAGAAGACCCGCCTCGATCCGGGCAGGGCCGGAAAAAGGAGGTGTCTTCACCTCACTGGACATCCAGACGAGATGTTTTGTATTCTTTGAATTATATGTCATTTGTGACATATAATCAACAACAACCCGCGAGCCGCTGATCCATCCTTCATGCTTCTGGCCTCCCTTCCGATAGAGGCCAAGATGTCGGGTATCGCAACGCCATTCCGATTGCTTGTCCTCAGCCAGTTCGCGAGCAGGGTGCTGCCAGGCACCTCGAGCATGCTGCGCGAGTCACGCTGCTTCTTCGACCGCCCAGAATCTCAGGCGTGCCGGGCGGAGGATCCGGTCATAGCTTCGCTCAACCTTTCTTCAGTCCGTGGCCAAGACAACACACTTCTCATCTCTCCTCGCGCGGTTGCGCGTCGGACTGGTCGATGGGGCCGGATTCCCGGGTTGGCACTCGGTACCGATTGACGTCTCGACGTGGACTCCGGGTGTTTACCTCGCAAGACTACAGTTGGAGCACCGAGTCTTTACGCGAAAGCTGGTTGTGGTGAGGTCGAGTTGCCGGCCTGGACCCGTTCCCGAAGAGTTCGGACCCTAACTCCGCCGTCAGTTGCGCCCCGAAATCACCATCGTCCGCCCGCTCTGGAATCCGTTGATACCGCTCCATGCCGAGGTCACCAGGAAGTCCACGGTCCCATCGCCATCTACATCGCCCAGCCCCGTGGTATCGAAGCCCAGGGTCTCGCCCATCACCTTTCCGGTGACGGTATACAGCGGTGCCCCGTCCGCGCCTGAATGCGCGTAGAGCTTACCTCCCGAGGCCGCCGCGCTCGCATGCTGCCAAGCACCGATGATCAGATCGGCTCGGCCATCGCCGTCAATGTCGCCAGCGTCGGACACGCCGATCCCGTACCCATCGCCTGCGGCTTCGCCTTCCAGCTCGAGATGCTTCGATCCATCCACGCCCGAGAACACGTAGATCCGGCCGGCTGGAGGTTAGGCGTGCGAACGATTTGTCCGGGGGGCAAGGAGAAGCAACGGAGCGAAACGCATGGCACAGGTATCGGATGATATCACAAGAATAGCCTAGCCAGAGGCCCTCGAACGGGCAACTACGTGGTATTCTGCAACCCTTCAGCACACGACGCCGCCATGTCCGAAATCCCCGCCTGCCCTACCTGTCAGTCCGAGCTGGTCTACGAATACGGCAACGACTTTGTCTGCCCTGAGTGCGGGCACGAGTGGTCCAAGGACGCGGTCGAGGACGCTGAATCTGACGGGGTGGTGCGCGACGCCAACGGCACCCCCCTGGCCGACGGCGACACCATCACGGTCATCAAGGACTTGAAAGTGCGAGGGTCATCCTCGGTCGTCAAGGTGGGTACGAAGGTGAAGAACATCCGTCTTGTTGACGGGGACCATGACATCGATTGTAAGGTGCCCGGAATTGGAGCCATGGGCCTCAAGTCCGAGTTTGTGCGCAAAGTCTAACTCAAGAACGATGAGCGGACGTCCATATATCCTCGCCGAGACCAACTGGGACACCGTCCGAAAGACGCGGTATGACGTGGCCGTCCTTCCCTGGGGCGCCACGGAGGCGCACAACTACCATCTGCCTTACGCCACCGACACGATTCAGTGCGACCACCTGGCGGCCCTCGCTGCGGAACGGGCGTGGAAAGCGGGCGCCAAGGTCACTGTCCTGCCCACTGTGCCCTTCGGCGTCCAGACCGGGCAACTGGACATCCCGCTCTGCATCAACATGAACCCGAGCACCCAGATGGCTGTGCTCGGCGATGTGGCCGAGTCGCTTGCCGGACAAGGCATCGCGAAGCTGGTGATTCTGAACGGGCATGGCGGCAATGATTTTCGCCAGATGATCCGCGAACTCCAGCCGGAGGTGGACATCTTCCTGTCTGCCGTCAATTGGTACCGGATTCTGGACAATGACGCCTGGTTCGAGGAGCCGGGAGACCACGCGGGCGAGATGGAGACTAGCCTGATGATGCAGTTTGCTCCGGATCTGGTGTCGCCGCTGGCTGATGCCGGTGATGGGGCCGAGAGGCCATCGCGCATAGCGGCATTCCGCGAAGGCTGGGCATGGGCGCCACGCCAGTGGACTCAGGTCACCGAAGACACCGGCGTGGGTAACCCGCGACACGCTTCTGGCGTAAAGGGCCAGAGGTTCGCCGAGGCTGTCTCCGAGCGAATCGCCTCTTTCCTGATTGAACTTGCGGCCGCCGACCCCTCCAACTTGTACGCAGAAACGCCATGATGATTGTCACGACTCCCACCATTCATGGGAAGAAGATTACCCTGACGCACGGCATGGTCCGCGGCAACACAATCCGCGCTCGCCACATCGGCAAGGATATCGGGGCCCTGTTCAAGAACCTGATCGGCGGCGAGATCAAGGCCTACGGAGAGCTGCTAGAGCAGAGTCGCGAGGAAGCGATGGAGCGCATGATTCAGGATGCAATCAAGCTGGGAGCCAACGCGGTCGTGTCAGTTCGCATCGCCACGTCTGTGGTCATGGGGGGTGCGGCGGAGATGCTGGCCTATGGGACCGCGGTCACCATGGAAGACGAGTAGACTTACTCTTCTTCTTTTTCCCGGAGGTCGTCGTGGAGCGTGTACGTACGAAGCTTCCGGGCTACCTCAAGCGCTCGTTTTTCGCGCGTGGATGAGCGCTTGCCAATCAGGATGGCATGCTCACCATCCTTGGTCTGGAACAGGTAGCGACGGATCTCAGATCCGTTTAGCAGTGCGATTACCCGGCGAGTACCGGCCGCGACATACTCCTCTCCAATTTCAGGGGGTATCGGGACGATGTGCGCGACCAATCCCGAGTCCATGCGGGCGATTCGGGCGGCGAAGACGTGAGGCGGATTCATTCTGGCGGGTCTGCAGCTGAGCGAAAATTGTAACACAGGCACCCGCGAGCGGTTCTAGCACAGAATCTTTAGACTGACCCCCAACGTTTCTCCGCGAGATGGAAGAGATCCTCCGCGAGAAACTAGCCAACCTGCCCAAGAAGCCCGGCGTCTATCAGCATAAAGACGCAGACGGGAAAGTTCTATATGTGGGAAAGGCAAAGAACCTGCGCAACCGGGTCAACTCGTATTTCAAGGCCGCCGGGCACCGAGAAGGACGACTCCGCGCGCTGGTGAAGAAGGTGGTTGATGTCGACATCATCGTCACCGACACGGAGGCAGAGGCCCTGATTCTGGAGAACAACCTCATCAAGAGGTTCAGGCCCAGATACAACGTCAACCTGAAGGACGACAAGTCCTACCCGTACATCGTCGTCAAGAAGGAGCCGTTCCCACGGGTTTTCCCAACACGGCGAATCTACAAGGATGGATCACGATACTTCGGCCCCTACGCCGACGTGAAGAGCATGCGACTCATGCTGGATACCATCAAATCCATCTTCAAGCTTCGGACCTGCTCGCTCAACCTTGCCCCGAAGCCCATCGCTGATGGCAAGTACTCCGTCTGCCTCCAGTACCACATCAAGAAGTGCCTGGCCCCCTGCATTGCCCTGGAGAGCAAGGACCACTACGACAACACCATCCGGCAGGTAGAGCAGCTCCTCAACGGCAAGACCGGCACCCTCATTCGACTCCTCAAGGATGAAATGAAGGATCAGGCGGCCGCCCTCAAGTTCGAGATTGCAGCGGATCTGAGGAATCGCATCCACGCACTCGAGAAGTATGCAGAACGTCAGAAAGTGGTGAGCCTTGAGGAGGTGGATCGTGACCTGTTTGCCTTGGCCGTTGATCGCGAAGAAGCGATTGCCAGCGCCTCCATCTTTCAGGTTCGTGACGGGAAGATTGTCGGATCACGCCAGCAGTATCTCAATCGGATCGAAGAAGAAAGCGATGCGGCGTTGATGCAATTGGTGGTAGAGCGCTACTACTCGGAGGCCACCTTCTTCCCGGACGAAGTCTTCCTTGACACGCCCCTAGAGGATCCGGAGACCGTCGCGGCATTCCTTCGTGAGCAGAAGGGCCGCAATGTCCTGATTCATGAGCCCAAGCGCGGCAACAAGGCTGCGCTGATCCGAATGGTCTCATCCAACGCGGCGCTGATCCTGGAGGAGTTCAAGCAGCAGCGTGTGATCCAGGGCGAAGGCCGACTGCCCCACGCGGTCAGGCAGCTGCAGGATGATCTCAAACTCGCCAAGCCGCCGCGTCGCATCGAGTGCTTCGACGTATCCCACCTTGGAGGAACGGGTGTCGTTGCCTCCTGCGTGGTCTTCATTGATGGCAAGCCGCGCAAATCCGAGTACCGGTCCTTCAAAGTCCGGACTGTGGGCGGCGGCCACTCAGACGATTACGCCTCCATGGAGGAAGTGGTACGCCGGCGGTATACACGCCGGATGGAGGAAAACGGCGCGCTTCCGGATCTCCTGGTAATCGACGGCGGCAAGGGTCAGCTGACAAGCGCCTCCGCGGCACTGCGGGACGCCGGTGTCTATGGTCGTTTCCCGGTGGTCGGCCTGGCCAAGAGACTAGAGGAGGTGTTTTTTCCTGGCGACAAGGAGTCGGTCTTTATTCCCCGGGCGAGTGCGTCACTCCAACTCCTGCAACGCGCCAGAAATGAGGCCCACCGGTTCGCCGTTACGCTGCAGCGAAAACAGCGAAAGGCCGATCTCAAGACAGAGCTAACCGAAGTCCCCGGCATCGGCGAGCAGACCGCTCAAAAATTGCTTAGGCAGTTCGGCAGTGTCAAGGGCGTGCGAGCGGCCGATGAGCAGGCATTGCTTGGTGTGGTGGGACCGAAGACGGTGGAGCAACTCGTGGCCTATTTTGAGGGCAACGACGAATTGGCCGGAGCATGAGCGGCTACTCACCGAACCCTCTGTTTAAGAAACTGGGCTACAAGTCGGGGATGCGTGCTCACCTGGTGGGCGACCCCGACCACTATTTCAAGCTGCTTGTAGGGCAGCCTGATGAGATTGAGTTCGTGCCCAATCCGGAGGCGACGTCTCTCGTGCCAACGCCTTTCCTCTTGGCCTTGTGGACATCAAGATTTGCGCGGTAGGCGAGGTTTGGACGGGGCAGAAGCTGATGGTTCGGAAGGAGCTGCGGTAGCGGATGAGTCGCACATCAGTGCCTCGCGATCTCTATTTTTGGCCTGCCATTCACGCCACCTGCCCCCCTTCGGCATCCCATGTCCGGCCTGATTCCCAGTTTTCCCGTTGCCGACATCAACAAGTCGGTGGAATTCTACCAGGATGTCCTGGGCTTCGAGCTCGTCAGAATCACGGGCAAGGATGATGTCACCCGAGCCTTCCTCCGCGCAGGCGTTCTGCGCATCGTCCTCCGATCCGCTTCGAGCGACGCCGTCATCAACTACCGGCGGGCTCCGCTCGATGACCGGATCATGTTGCACATTCCGATTGACGACGTTCGGGGTCTGTACGAGCGCATCCGGGGCCGGGTACCTCTTCTCCGTGACCTGGAGCCGCGCCTGTTTGGAATGTTCGAGTTCACGATTGAAGACGTGGACGGCATCCTGCTCACCTTCTCTGAACTGAAATCCAAAGATGCTTCCTGAAATTGGCGCTCCCGCTCCGGCCTTTGCCGGCGAAACACAGAACGGTACGGTCTCCTCGACCGATCTCCGCGGCAAGAAAGTGGCCCTGTACTTCTATCCTCGGGACAACACACCGGGCTGCACCAAGCAGGCCTGCAACCTGCGGGACCACTTTGAACAACTTGCGGAACACGGCATCGCCATCGTGGGCGTCTCCGACGACCCAGCAGCGAAGCACGCCAAGTTCGCCGATAAATTCGATTTGCCGTTCCCGCTGATTGCGGACACCGAGCATGAAGTCATGACGGCGTACGGAGCGCGAGGCGAAAAAAACATGTATGGACGAAAGTACATGGGCACGATCCGGAGCACGTTCCTGATTGATGAAGACGGCATCCTCGTCGACATTATCAAGAAGCCAAAAACAGGACAGCACGCCGAAGAAATCATGAAACGCTTCGGGATCTGACCCGATCCAGGGCACCCTTTCGCCGGCAACCCACGAGTGGCAAGGGTTACCACAGGTCAATGAATTTCGCGGCGACGCCCCCACTATTTTTTTCCCACATCCCAGTGTGGATAGGGGGGGGATTCAGGGTGGATAAGTAGGCGTCGGACAGCCTTGCCGGGCTTCATTGGCAGAGGCTACCATAGTGGAGTCCGCCCTCCCCCTCTTCAGCCCTCTACTCCCCTCACCACGCATGACGTCAGCGTCTCTATCGCTGTGGAAACAGTGCAAGGACTCGCTAGAACGCGCCGTGCCGACTCAACCGTTCAACACCTGGATAAGGCCGGTTGAGCTTCTGGATTTTGTCACTGGCTCTGAGTCTCCGAGCGTCACGCTCGGAGTGCCCGACGACTTCCACCGCACGTGGGTTTCCCGCCACTACAGCGACCTGCTGAGGGAAACCATCGCAGACATCGATGGCAGATCTCCTGAGATTCACTTTCGGGTAATGGGCCCCGATCGTGTCCCCGAGAATCCACCCGCTCGCTCTTTCGACTCTGAACTGAATCCCGCCGCCGCACCCCCGGCCCGTCAGCCCGCTGCTCCGGCAGCGCCAGCCCGACCTGCCACACTTAATTCGAGCTACACCTTCGATGACTTCATCGAGGCGGACTGTAACCGACTCGCGCGCAGCGCGGGACTCGCGGTTGCCGAGCGTCCGGGTGCCACAAGCTTCAACCCCTTTCTGATTTACGGAAAGGTGGGACTTGGCAAGACCCATCTTGCGCACGCCATTGGAAACCTGGTCGCCGACGCCCATCCCGAGCTCAACGTTCTCTACCTGACGAGCGAGGCATTCACGAATTGCTTCGTGCACGCCATCCAGCACAACATGCTGGGTGACTTTGCCAGCTCGTTCCGAGAGATTGATGTCCTCATCGTGGACGACATTCAGTTCTTCAGCGGAAAGGAAAAGACCCAGGAGCAGTTCTTCCACCTGTTCAATGATCTCCATCAGGGTGGTGCTCAGATCGTGCTCGCAGCAGATCGGCCACCATCCGAGATCAAGGGAGTCGAAGAGCGTTTGCTTTCCCGCTTTCGTTGGGGGCTCAGTGCGGATGTTCAGCCGCCCGATTTCGAGACTCGCATCGCCATCCTGCAGCGGGGGGCAAGCCGGCACGGCTTGGACCTGCCGTTCGAGATTGTCGAGTACATAGCAGCGAACGTCACGGACAACATCCGTGTCCTGGAAGGGTCCTTGAATCGCATTCTAGCGAATCGTCACATTGACGACTCACCTCTGACGCTGGACGTGATCCAACCGCTATTAGCGGATGTGATCTCTACCTCCAAGCGGCGGACGCCTTCAGCAGTGGAAATCCGCGACCTGGTTGCGGAGGCCTACGGCATGACGGTCGAACAGGTGATCGGCAAGAGTCGCAAGCGCCCCATCGTGGATGCACGACACGTGGCGATGCACTTCTGCAAGCTGATGACGTCGCTTTCCCTGGAGGCCATCGGTCGCCGATTCGGCGGCCGCGATCACTCTACCGTGATTCATGCTTGCCGGGCTGTTCAGGCTCGAATCGATACCGACCCGGCATTCTGCGTGGAATTGGAACGACTCGAGCGACGCTTGAGCCCGGCCTGACTTAGCGGGCGCCGCCCAGGCGCTCCTGCCAGGCATCCAGATCACGCGGCCAGTCTTCCTTGAGGAGACGCGACAGGGAACGGTCCTTCAAAACCGTTACGCCGGTTTGGCAGGTGGCACAGTAGTTCGTCACCGTTTCTGAAAACACGATCTTCTGGATCGGCGATTGGCACTGCGGGCGCGGGTCTCGATAACTTGCTCAAACGTAAGAAAGCTGACCAAACTCGGAGATTGCACATGTCAGACCGACCCGCCACCGGAACCGTCACGTGGTTCGACCTAACGGTGAATGACGCCGACAAGATTAGAGACTTCTACAAGTCAGTCGTTGGATGGAAGCCGGAGCCCGTCAAAATGGGCGACTACAACGACTACAACATGACGGTCCCATCAACGGGCGATCCTGCCACGGGGGTGTGCCACGCGCGTGGCGGGAACGCCGGCCTTCCGGCCCAGTGGCTCATCTACGTCAATGTGGACAACTTGGACCTCTCTATGGCTGCCTGCCGCGGGGGAGGTGGTAAGATCATTGCAGGACCCAAGGAGATGGCCGGTCATGGACGCTACTGCGTCATCGAAGACCCCGAAGGAGCCGTTTTGGCCCTGTTTGAACCTGCGGGGTAGGCCGGACTGTCGGACGGGTTTTCAGTTGGGGTTCGCGTCTTTGCGATTTTGAACACCATTTGGACGGATTATCCGGCCATAATGACCTTTGGCAGGCTTGGCCCCATGTTTGGTGGAGGGTCGCTGCCAGAACACCGCGTCCCGCTGATGTAGCCCCGTAAGGCTGCAAGAGTGGTGATGTCGAAGGAAAACCCGCCCCGTAAGGCCGGGTTTTATTTTTGTGTCGTTTTTTTCTGGGCTTGGGCCCTACCGGGCGAGCGCGGTCACATCCAGGACCGCATCGTCGGCGATCGCAAATATTCGGTCCTTCTTACCGGCCACAACCCGGTAGCCCCCTGAGAAGCTCGTGAATGCCGGCAGCACCATCACGGCCTCCCCCACGTGAAAGCAGGGCAACAGAATGCTGTCCCGCCCTACGCCGCGAAGCCGAATCGCCGGGTGGAGATGACCTGAGAGCACATAGCCCAACTCCGAGGCCTCAGGATGATGCTGAAACACCAATGAGCCCGATTTGACGGGTCCGTCTAAGAGCTCGACACCCCAGTCTGCCCCCGGATCGCCCGCCGTCACGTCATGGTTGCCGCGGACAACTACGATCTCCAGATCAGGGCAAGTGGCGCGCCATTGCCTCCAAGTCTGATCAAGATGGGAGGCCGGCGCATGAAGAAAATCACCTAGTACCACTACGCGCCGAGCCTCTGTACTTTGAATCACGCTTCCGAGTCTCACCAGGTCTGCCGCCGTGTCTCCGTCTGGAATGGGGATGGCACCAGAGCGAAATGTCGCGCTCTTTCCAATGTGGAGATCGGCCACATAGAGATCGCCCGTCCCCAAGTTGAACACGGCCCTCTCCGGCATCAGCGCAAGCCGATGACCGGCCACCTCAGTCATGAGCGCGTTGCTCAGATCCATGATCCAGGGTCGGTAGCGGTCAGAACGTGGTTATTCAAGGGCGTCATCGGCTAATGATTGGGCGGCCGCCTCCTCGAGCTGGTCCTGCATCCGCTGGATTCGCACGCTCAGCCGTTCGGTGCTCACCTTCTGACCCAATCGGTCAACGAGAATGGGGAAGGCCAACGGGCTAACGCGTGGAGTATCGACAACCAGCAGACGGGCGCTGCGGATCCGCGAGAGCGTAGCCTCCAATCGTTTTTGCTCCAGTTGATCCTCCCGGACCTGCCGGCGGGCCTGACGGATCAGCAGGTTGCCGGGGTCGTGCCGCATAAATACGTCAAACAAGAGACTGCTGGACGCCTGCACCTGAGCAGCGTTCTTGCCACGCCCGGGGTATCCGGTGAAGACCAGGCCGGCCACGCGCGAGATGCCGCGGAACTGCCGACGGGCCATTTCCGCAGCATTAATGCTCGCCTCTATATCCTCAATGAGGTTCTCCTCGCTGAACACCCCTTCCTCGAGTGCGCGTTCAATGGGGGCAGGTTCTGGCGAAAGGAATTCGATCCCGTAGTCGTTGTAGGACATGGAGACCGTCATCGGGGTGATCCGCGCCATCCTGTAGGCGAGCAGCGCCGCGAGACCCTCGTGAACCGTACGACCTTCAAACGGATAGAGGAATAGGTGATAGCCTTCCTTGGTCCTCACCCTTTCCAGAAGGAGCTCATCCTGCGATGGGATCACTGACCAAGCAGCCTGGAGCTCCAGAATGGGCCGGAGCGCCTGCATTTCCACATCATCCACTTCCAGGCGATGGGCGGCCCCGTACATCCGACGCATCGCGGCACTTAGCTCCCCAGAGAGCGGCATCCGCCCTCCCTGCCAGCGCGGAACTGCACCTTTGAGGGCCTTCCCCGGTCGGACAATCGCCCTCAACTCCCGGATGCGGACGAACTCTAAGACCCGGCCGCTGAAGAAGAACACATCGCCCGTTTTCATCCGCGCCACAAAGCTCTCTTCGACCGTACCGAGCTTGTGGCCATTCCGGAAGTAGACGCCAATCGACGTATCCGAGGCGATGGTCCCGATGGACATTCGGTGTCGCTTGGCCAAATCATTGGAGGCACAAACCTGGAGCCCATCGAATTCCACGATGCGGCGATAGTGCTCGTAGGCCTTCAGACTCGCGCCGCCCGTTCGGCAGAACTGCAGCGCCCAGTCCCACTCCTCGTCGGTCAGGTCTCTGAAGCTCCAGGCGTCCCGCACCTCTCGCAGCAGTTCCTCCGGCTTGAAGCCGCCTCCGATGGCAACAGTCACCAGGTGTTGAACCAACACGTCATACGGCTTGCCAATGGGCTCGCGCGGCTCCACCATCTTCTCCTCGGCGGCCTGCCGGGCTGCGGCAAACTCCACCATTTCCAGGGCATGGGTGGGCACACACGTGATTCGACTTACGGCGCCAGGCTGATGGCCGCTTCGACCCGCTCGCTGCAGAACCCGGGCGATGCCTTTGGGACTCCCAATCTGAAAGACTCGCTCGACCGGGGCGAAGTCCACACCCAGGTCTAGACTGGAGGTGCAGACCACGCAACGCATGGCACCCTGACCGAGCGATTTTTCGATCCACCGGCGCGTCTTTCGATCAATCGAGCCGTGGTGCACGGCGATGCGACCGGCCCACTCGGGCCTCTCTGAAAGCAGCGCGTGATACCAAAGCTCGGCATTCGAACGGGTATTGGTGAACACCAGCGATGTGGCCGCCTGGTCTAGCTCCGCCGCGACAGCGCCCGCCATGTTTATGCCGACGTGCCCCGTCCACTGGAATCGCTCCACGACGTCGGGGAGGAGTGTGTCAACCACCACCTTCTTCGATTCCCGGCCTTGAACTACGGCTGCGTTCACGAAACCTTGGCCCGCGGAACGCTCGCTGCCAATCAGGACACCCAGCGCCTCATCCAGATTGGAAATGGTAGCCGAGACGCCCCACAGCCGAACGTCCGGTCGCCAGGCGCGCATCCGGGCCAGGACCAGCTCAGTTTGGGAGCCCCGCTTGCTCCCGAGCAATTCGTGCCACTCATCAACGAAAACCGCCTGTAGGCCATCGAATTCAGAGCGGAGGTTCGCGTATGTCAGGAGAAGGGACAGGCTCTCCGGCGTAGTAACCAACACTTCAGGCAGTGCATCCCGCTGCTTGGACTTCACATCGGAGCTAGTATCGCCCGTTCTCCGCTCCACGCGCCAGGGGATGCCCAGGTCCTCCAGCGGGCGGATCAAGGCCTGAACGGTGTCATTGACCAGAGCTCGAAGCGGAGTTATCCAAAGCACGCGCAGGCCACCGCCGCCCGGATCGCCGGCCCGCAGGGCTTCCAGCAAAGGACCGAACCAGGCCGCGTAGGTTTTCCCGTAGCCGGTTGCCGCGTGAATCAGGCCGCTCTGACCCCGGAGGTAGCGGAGCCAAACTTCCTCCTGAAATGGAAACGGTGCCCACCCCTGTTCCTGGAACCATCGGCGAGCCGGCTCCAGCAATGTGCGTTCCTCGGCAGTGGCCGGGGCGGTCTCCTCGCGAGCCCCCTCAGCAGTCCCGGAAGCTGGTTTTTTGCTCATTGGGGCGGATTTCAGGGGACTGTTTCAGGATTCGCGCGTTGGGTTGGGCAGAGTGGGACCGTATTATACGGGCCTGGAGCAACGCGCCTCCTGGACGCTCTACTTCGTTTTCTGCTTCGGTCGGAGAATCATGGCCAGGAGACCCTGTGGGTCCTCTTTTCGCCGCCTTCCGCCGCCTACTTCTGATGGAAACTGGACCCGGATGGCACTTCTGAATTTCGCATCGGACGTCGCAATTGACCTCGGTACCGCAAACACCCTGATCTACATCAAGGGTCGTGGGATCGTCCTGAACGAACCGAGCATCGTGGCACTGAATCGCTCGACCCGCAAGATCATCGCGGTAGGAGAGGAAGCGCAGCAGATGCATGAGCGAACGCACCGTGACATCGAGACCATCCGCCCGCTGAAGGACGGGGTGATTGCCGATTTCGAGGTGGCCGAGCAACTGATTCGGCACCTGATCCGAAAGGTGCAGACCAGCTGGTTTACAGCCATCAGGCGCATGGTCGTCTGCGTGCCCTCCGGAATCACCGAAGTTGAGAAGCGCGCAGTTCGGGATTCAGCCGAGCATGCCGGTGCCCGGCAGGTCTACCTCATTGACGAGCCCATGGCCGCTGCTATTGGCATCGGTTTGAACGTGGCCGAACCCGTGGGCAACATGATTGTGGACATCGGGGGTGGCACCACCGAGATCGCAGTCATCGCACTTTCAGGAATCGTGATCGACGAATCCATTCGCGTTGGCGGAGACGAACTGGACAGCGCCATCGTCCAGTACTTCAAGCGTAACCACAACCTGCTCATTGGGCAACGAACCGCCGAGCGAATCAAGCTGGAAGTGGGTAGTGCGGTTGAGCTGGATCCAGAGTTGGAGCTATCGGTCAAGGGACGCGACCTGGTATCGGGCATTCCCAAGATCCGGACCATCTCCTCCGAGGATGTGCGCGAGGCCCTTCGCGAGCCCGTCAGCCAAATTGCTGCGGCCGTCATTCGCTGCCTGGAGCGCACGCCCCCAGAGTTGGGATCGGACATTCTGGAGCGCGGCATAATGCTCACAGGCGGCGGGGCCATGCTCAAGGGTCTGGACGCGCTGATCAAGGGCCGGGTGGACCTACCGGTCTACGTGGCCGAAGACCCGCTTACGGCCGTAGTCCGCGGAACGGGCTCTGTACTGGAAGACATTTCGAAGTACGAGAAGGTGCTCTCCTAGAGGATCCGTCGGAAGGTCAGATTGATCCGCTCCTCCTGGACCTTCTTGGTCTTGGGAAGACTGTGATGCCAGTCTCGTTGCGTAGCGCCGTACATCACGAGTAGCGAACCGTGATCCAGCCACACCTCGTGCGTGTAGGCGTGGTCTGATTTCAGTCTGAACCTCATCTTGCGTCTAGCTCCGAGGCTGACCGAGGCAATCACAGGCTCCGCCCCCAGTTCCGGCTCATCGTCGGCATGCCAACCCATGCTGTCCTGTCCATGACGATAGCGGTTCAGCAGAGCCGAGTTGAAGACTACACCGGCGGCCCGTTCGGCTTCGCGCTTCAATTCGACCAGTTCGGCCGTCCACGGTCGCGGAGCGTAGGCCGATCCGCTGTACCCATACGTCGCATCCGGATCTCCATACCAGGCTGACAGTCTGGGACAGTCGAGCTCCTTTCCAAACAAGCGGACCGTGTGCTGCTCCCAGATAATCCTTTTCTGGAGACTGGAAAAGAGCGCATCCGCCGTGAGAACGGGGATCAGGTCGGGGATGTGGCGAAGCGCGGGTTTCAGGACCGAATTTGGGTGATAATTGATGGTCATCAGTAGAAACTACCTACCGGAATTCGCGGCTTGACTCGTGGCGAAAACGGGTGTCAATCCACACTTTGTCCACAAGGCCGTTTCTGGCGTTCTGAGACGCTTTTTTTACTTCCAGAGATCGGATAGACTTTTCATGTTGCTGTAAACTGTTTTAATACAGGATTGTAGCTCATTTCGCGGCGCCCACAGGCCACGTGGTGGCATGGCTTTCTGTAGCCAGCGGGGTTTTCCACACATCGTCCACAGGTGGCAAGGGGCGATCCGGGCACTGGAACCGCTTCCAGTTCCCGGTATTTGGTGGCCGGTGGTATCCGGGCGGCCTCAGGAGCGATTCTGGTGGCTTTTTCCCGGAGTCAAGGGGTCATCGGAGCGACAAATCAGGGATCCCTCGATCCATCGCCAGTCACTCGCCAAGGTAAGGTGCGTACCACCTAGCCAATGGTCCATTCCAAGGGCATCGACGCGATCAGTCTCTTTGGTCCGGACCGCGTGTCCGAGTTCAGAAAGCGACCAAAGCCGCTCGGCGGGATCGGGTCCCCCGCTCGCAACCAGGAGCGAATCCAGCCCCATCAGGAGGCCCCAGAATGACCAGTCTCCTCTGAACGCCGCCTGCTCCTGCGCCTGGCATTTGCCGAAAAGATCAGCGCCGGTGGCTGCTCCCTCCTCCAGCAAGTCCAGCACCCAGCCTTCGGTCAAAGAAAGGCCGCACGCTCCAGGAAACATGTCGAGCCATCGGCCGAGCGCATCGCCGAGAAACGGAAGGGGTGCCATCGCCCCTCCGGACAGCCCTACTACGGCGCGGGGATTGGGGGCGGTGAAAGCAGCCCAGGCCGCCTCCCCGACTTCGTATTGGCGCGCCGTTACACGAGTCGCTTTGTCTTGCGCGGCTCGCAGCATCTCCGGCGTGTGGTGGGTGACGAAGTCCTCCATCTGAAGTAGCCAAACCTCAGGCCGTGACCCCAGCCGATCCAGGATCTGGATCAGTTGGAGCTGATCGTACAGGTCATGCTCGAACCAGAGCAGGATTGGACCCCGCCACGACTCCACGATCTCGTCTCGCTTCCTGAGCCTCTCCTGGGCCTGGAGTAAGCGACTGTTGCCATCCGAGGCCTCTCTGCCGGCCCCATCGGCCTGGGGCGCCATCTGCGCGAGGAATGACGCTCTGACTCCTCTCAACTCAGTATCCGAGATTCCTCCTGGCACTGGGCCGTCATGCAGAACATCGTCCCACGAAACGGCTTTGCCTGCCACACCGGCTCTGCTGAGCGCCTGGACAGCCGAGCCCCCATTTGTGATAATCAGCCTGTCGGACATGCGCGTTGTTTAGCCTTTCTAACATTATCGGCTTTGCCGGGGTCGCAGCCAACACACTTTGGCCGGTCTTTCGGAGTCGGTCCGTCATGCTGCTTGTGCAGGCCGCCGGGGCGATGGCATTTGGCGTGCACTACCTGCTGATCGGGGCCCACACCGCCGCACTCCTTCTCCTTATTGCCGGACTGCAGGCTTTAGCGGCCATTCCGTTGGGCACACGACCTGGGTTTCGCCTCGTGTACCTGGCGACCGTGCCTGCCATCGCGGCCGTCATGGCATTTTCTTGGCAAGGCCCAGCCTCACTCTTCGCATCGCTTGGGCTGGCTATGATCAGCCTCGGCCGGTATCAGACAAAGACGGTCCCATTCCGGGCCTTTCTCGTGGCCTGCGTGCCGTTCTGGATCGTCCACAACCTCATGGTCTGGTCCGTTCCCGGTCTGTTTTCAGACGCGCTCTCCATGACGTCCGGACTAGCGATGCTGATCGTGACCATCCGGCAGGAACGCGCCATTGCCGGACTCGCTTTGCCCACTTCTTCGCCGCCCACCTAATAATGAGGGGACGACATAGTCTGGAGATTGAAATGGAACTCGGTGCATTTTCGGTAAGCTTGACGGTCAAGGACCTGGCCGTCTCTGAGGCCTTCTACGAAAAATTCGGCTTCAAGAAGGCTGGGGGCGACGCGAAACACGGTTACATGATCCTGACCAACGGCACCACCGTGATCGGACTTTCCCAGGGGATGTTTGACAAGAACATTCTGACGTTCAATCCTGGGTTGCGCCAGGACACCCACCAACTGGATTCCTTCACGGACATTCGCCTCCTGCAGAAGCGCCTCAAGGAGGAGGGAGTCGAACTGCTGACTGAAGTCGATGAGTCTAGTGCGGGCCCCGGTTCGATCACCTGCGTAGATCCTGACGGCAATCCGATCCTGATCGACCAGTTCTTCTAGGCCGCGCCCTCAGACCCGCCGGTCTGCGCCAATAGCGTCGCGAACCAACGGCGCGACCCGTGTCCCCATCAGCTCGATCGCCCCCATCATCTCCCGGTGCGGGATGGTCCCAACGCTCAGTTGGATCAGCGTGCGGTCGTGACCAAACGTGGCGTGTTGTCTCACGATCTTCTCGGCCACCTGCTCAGGATTTCCAAGGAAAAGAGCCCCGCCAGTGACCTCCTGATCGAAATGAGCCCGGCTGGTGGGGGGCCAACCTCGCTCGGCTCCGATCCGATTCATAGTTGCGGCGAATGGCGGGTAGGCTAGGTCTGCGGCCTTTTTCGAGTCTTCCGCAATGAAGCCGTGGACATTCAGACTCATGGGTGTATCAGCCGGGTTGCCCGCTTCGACCAGGGATTTGCGGAACAGGTCAGCGAAGCCCTTGAACCGGGCCGGGTCACCACCGATGATGGCGAGTGCCAGCGGTAGACCGAGTGTGCCGGCCCGAACCGCCGAAGCCGGAGTACCGCCCACCGCCAGCCAGACGGGAAGTCGCTCCTGCACCGGGCGGGGATAGACGCCGCGGCCCGGAATTGACGGCCGGTGCTTGCCGGTCCAGGTTATGGTTTCGCTCTCGCGAAGTCTCAGCAGTAGGTCCAGCTTCTCGGCAAATAGCGCGTCATAGTCCCCGAGGTCATTCCCAAAGAGCGGAAACGATTCGATGAAGGACCCACGACCAGCCATGATCTCCGCACGGCCGTCTGAGACCAGGTCCAGCGTCGCGAACTGCTGGAAGACCCGAACCGGGTCTTCGGAGCCAAGCACGGTCACCGCGCTGGATAGGCGAATTCGCTTGGTTATGGCGGCGCCAGCGGCTAGGATAGTCGCGGGGCTTGAGGCCATGTATTCAGGCCGATGGTGCTCCCCGATGGCGAAGACATCCAGACCCACTTCATCGGCGAGCCGAATTTCCTCGAGTAGATCGGCCATGCGATCCTGCGGCGATTGCAGAGTGCCCGTTGACGAGTCAGCCGTGTTTTCCGCGAAGGTGTAGATTCCCAGTTCCATGCGACTCTGTTTTCAATGGGGCCTCAGTGCGATGCCTAACGCACCGCACGCCGGAGTGTCCCACGCCCCTCGCGACAAATCATGGCTCATACCATTAAAGCCTCCTGCCGAATAGACGCGGATCAGAAGGCCGTCTTTGACGTGATCGGAGACTGCCGCAACTTCGCCAAGGCTGTACCACACATAGAACAGGTGACCATCCTCTCGGAGATCCAGCACGGTGTTGGACTCAAGTTCAGGGAGACCCGGATCATGAAGGGTCGGAGCGCGGCCGCCGATCTGGAGGTGACCGAGTTTGATCCGCCGGAGCGCATCCGAATAGTCTCCGACGTGCACGGCACGGTCTGGGACTCCGTCTTCTTAGTTCGATCTGATGGAAATGCTACGACCGTGACCCTGACCATGGAGGCCACCCCAAGAACATTGATGGCCAAGATCATGACACCGCTCGCAATGAAGATGATGAGACCTGCGTTGGAAGGAGACCTGAAGGCCGTCAAGGCCTACTGCGAGTCGGCCAGCGCATGAGGACATCCAAGATCATTCACGTCATCAGCTGCCACGCCGAAGGCGAGGTGGGAGACGTAATTGTGGGCGGCGTCCCACCTCCTCCCGGTGACACGCTCTGGGAACAGCGCGCGTTTATCGCCGAGGATGACCAGCTCCGGCAGTTCGTACTGAACGAACCCCGAGGCGGTGTATTTCGGCACGTGAATCTGCTCGTTCCGTCAAAAGACCCGAGCGCCGACATGGCCTGGATCATCATGGAGCCAGAGGACACGCCGCCGATGTCTGGATCCAACTCTATTTGTGTGGCAACGGTGCTCCTTGACGCAGGTATCCTGCCGATGACGGAGCCCACCACCGTCCTCAGACTCGAAGCGCCCGGAGGCATTATCGAGGCCACGGCTACCTGCCGAAATGGCAAGGCGGAGCGCATTCAGATCCGCAACGTGCCCTCTTTCGCTGCCCGACTGGACGCACTCCTGGAGGTTGAGGGACTCGGTACCATAGCGGTTGACACCGCCTACGGCGGGGACAGCTTCGTGATCGTGGATGCGCAGTCGCTCGGCTTTTCGCTAGAGCCTTCCGAGGCCCGCGAACTGGCAGAGACGGGGATGAAAATTGCCCGAGCGGCTAACGAACAGCTTGGGTTTCAACACCCGACCAACCCTGACTGGAAGCATATCTCCTTCTGCCAGTTCGCCGGCCCGCTTACTCGAGAGGGGGACACGCTTCGGGGCACCAACGCGGTGGCCATCTTCCCCGGAAAGATCGATCGGTCACCTACCGGGACGGGTTGCTCCGCGCGGATGGCGGTGCTGCACGCCAAGGGGCAGATGGCACAGGGAGATCACTACCACGCCCGGTCCATCATTGGATCTGAGTTCCGCTGCGGGATCGACGCGGTTACGACGGTAGGATCAACTAAGGCGATTATCCCGACCGTATCCGGCCGAGCCTGGATCACTGGGACACATCAGCATATGCTTGATCCGGATGACCCATGGCCGCTGGGGTATCGCCTTTCGGATACTTGGCCAGAGTTGGGCTAGATCCGGGCTAGATGCGGCTCGCCGAATCAATCAGCTGATTGCCGCCATCCGGAGTCTGCACAGCAAAGTTGAATCCCGGCGCAATGCAGTACGCTCCGTACTCCCCCGCCTTATTGAGCGCCAGAAAGCCCACCTGGATCTCACGCCAATCCGGGTTCTTCTCGATGACGCGCTCGACAGCTAGACGGCATGCATCCTCGGGGCCATATCCCTGCCTCATGAACTCAACCACGAGAAAGCAGCCGACGGCTCGAATCACGGCCTCTCCCCAGCCGGTGGACGTTGCCCCCCCGATGGCGTTGTCGACGTACAGCCCCGCTCCGATGATGGGTGAATCGCCCACACGGCCGTGGTACTTGTAAGCCGCTCCACTTGTGGTGCACGCCCCGGCAAGATTGCCGGACTCGTCCAGTGTCAGCATGCCGATGGTATCGTGGTTCTCCACGTTTATCTCTGGCCGCTCCGGACCCGACTCGGCCTGCCAGCGCAGCCAGGCCGCTTCAGACTCTGGGGTCAGAAGGTTGGTCTCCTCGAAACCCTGATTCCGAGCAAACTGGAGGGCACCTTCGCCGACCAGCATCACGTGTGGGGTCTCCTCCATCACCCGGCGGGCCACCGAGATAGGATGTACGATGTTTTGCAGGAAGGCCACTGAGCCGCACCGCCCCTGATGGTCCATGATGCACGCATCCAAGGTCACGGTGCCGTCTCGATCCGGCGCTCCTCCATAGCCAACCGTCGTGATACGTGGGTCAGCCTCGGGCACCCGAACGCCGGCTTCGACGGCGTCCAGCGCATTGCCGCCCTGCGAAAGAATTCCCCAGGCCGCCTCGTTGGCTGGGAGTCCGTGATTCCAAGTGGACAGGGCTACCGGGCGAACGGCGGGGACGGAGTGCTCGGTATCCTGCTCGCAACCGGCCAGCAATGCCGGAGCGAGAGTGGCCCCGAGGGCGGTGCGCTTGATAAACGTGCGGCGGTCGGACATGGGTACTTCAGGCTTTGGGGGACCGGAAGTATAAGGTTGCCCCAAAAAACATGGGACGCCCTTCCCCCCAAAAGAAGAGCGCCCCGTCCGACTTCAAACAAGTGTATGCCAGGTGGTGAGACAGGTAGCTAGAACGCTACGACTCCCGCAACCATGAGCCCGTTGAACCTCCCCTCGCTAAATACACTCTTGGCCGGATAGTGCCGTCGCAGTTGCCCAGAAGCAAAAAGCGGCTACCCAACTCTACGGAGACCCAAGTCCCCACAATGGCGTGGCTCCCTGGCACGGCATGTGAGAATTCTCGGAAGTGGCCTGACAGCGCCAGCCCGAGGCGGGTGTGGGGGATACCCCTACAGCCACGCTCTATCTCAGGTGGCCGAAATAAGCCGGCTCATTTCCGGCTCTCCACTTGATGTTGCAGCCCATGGCCGGGCGCTGCGTTGTGGCGGGATCGCTACCGGCCAGAACGGCATCAAGCGCGGCTCGGACATCTCGACCTGTGGGCGCCACACCATTGCCTGGACGGCTGCCATCCAGTTGCCCCCTATAGGCCAGGCGATGCTCGGAATCGAATACGAAGAAGTCAGGCGTGCACGCAGCCAGAAACGACTTCGCCACCTCCTGGGTAGCGTCCAACACATAGGGAAACGTGTATCCCCGCCGGGCAGATTCCTCACGCATGGCCTCCGGCCCATCCTGCGAGTAACGCTCCGTGTCGTTACTGTTGATGGCCACCAGCCGGACTTTCCCTGCATAGTCCCGCCCCAGCGCGGCGAGTTCGTCAGCCACCAGTTTGACGAACGGGCAATGATTGCAGATGAACATGACCACCAAGGGCTGCCCAACTGCATCAGCAGTGGAGAATACCTTTCCATCGGGATCCGGAAGTGCGAACTCCGGAGCTGGAGTACCCAGCTCGAGCATATTAGAGGTAACAGCAACCATATCAGTTCCTGCCTTCCTTTTCGGCAAAGCGAAGCGCTCCCCCGACAACCGGAATAGAGAGAGACGTGGCGTCAAGATCCACGTTCACGCGTGTTCCTGGCTGGGGCCTAAGCGTGAAATCGCGATCACTGGAAAACACCATGAGGCCAATCTGCTGGCCAGCCGGAATTACCTGGTCATCGGGCTGCAAATTGAACGTCAGCTCCCGGAATTCCCCGGGCTCGAGGGGTGTGCCTTCCCAGATGGAATGATCGTTTTGCGGATCGGCCCAACCCCTCGTAATCACGCCGCCCTGACCACGACGGCCTTCGGTCCACGGAAGGGACACCAACCACACCGACAAGTTCATGGCAGGTTTGTCGCCCGAGACGCGAACCGTGATGGACGAAGTCCCCGACATATGCGTGTCTTCGGCCAGGACCGGCGTCGTGTAGAGCAGCCGGTGATTGGTCCACTCTGCCTTCGCTAGGGCCTCCCCATCAAATGACGCGTTGTCTACGAGCGTTTCGATGCCCTGCCCCGCAGACCGCTGCGTTCCCAGTGCTCCGATGCCCAATCCGCCAGCAGAGGGATAGAGGGCCACGGGCGAAGCCTCGGGATTCGGATAATCCTCGTAGGGCGTGGGGTCCTGGCGATCCGCGCCCTGGCGAACAACCCAGGCCTTGGGGTCGTTTTCGACGCCGTTCTCCACGCCCAACAGGTACCGCGTAAACCAACGGTTCATCATGACCATCGGCGGAGGGCCGCCATGGCCGCCCTGATGGTAGTACTGCTGAACGGGCAGGCCCCGCTCCTTGAGCGCGGCCACGATGCGTGCGCTGTGCTCAGGCATCACATTCCAGTCATTGAAGGCGTGCGCCATGAGCGTGGCCGCCTTGACGTTGTCAATCACGTTGAGGTAATCGCGGGAAGCCCAAAACTCGTTGTAGTCCCCGGTTTCGCGGTCCATGTTCTCCATCATTAGACCATCCCGAACGGTGGAGTTGCAGAACTCCCGCCGATCCGAATCGCGACTATGGATGAAGTCATAGAGCACGTCGACATCCTCGCCTGGATACCCGCCCGGATTCCTTACCAGTCCGTAGGACCGATAGTAGTGGTAGTAAGACGTATTGGGCGCGACCGGGATGATGGCCTCAAGCCCTTCGACCCCAGTCGTAGCGGCAGCCAGCGGCAGGGTGCCGTTGTATGAGGTACCGGTCATCCCAACTTTGCCAGTTGCCCAATCAGCCGTTACCTCTACCATGCCGTCAGGCGTCGTGAAGCCCTTCGCCCGGTGATTCAGCCAGTTAATAACAGCCTTGGGAGCCAGGGACTCGTTCATCCCGCCAACGGTTGGGCAGCCCTCAGAGAGTCCGGTGCCCGGAGACGACGAGTGGACAACGGCAAACCCCCGCGGTACCCAGTCCTCCACGAACCCGTTGGAAATGCCGTCCCTCGCGCGCAGAACAGGCTGCGGCTGATTGGTCCGCTGCGGAGGCACGGCGCCCACTTCGTGCTCAGTATTCCAGAAGTACTCCAGGCCGCCCGAAGTGCCCGCGTAGTAGGGGCTCGACCCGTAGATCACCGGCACCTCTAGGTCAGCCAACTGGGTCTGCGCGGGACGGACAACGGCAGCGTGCATGCGGTCCAGCTTGCCGTCGCCATCGGAATCGAATTCAGTCTCTACCCAGAGCTCCTCGCGGATCCAGTGATCCGAGTCGGAGAAGGCGGCAACCGGCTGGGCCTGCCCGTCTTCAATGACATGGCGTGCAGTCAGGTATTCGGGCGTGGTCTGATCCTGCCCGCAGGCCGCCGTGGTGAAACTAGATAGGAGTAGAACAACCAGAAGAGTTCGAGGGGAAGTCGTCATGTGGCAGTCAGCGTCGGGGCGGCCCTGGAAGTTTGGCGTGGTAGGACACTGTACATTCAACCATTCCTACCGTTTCCCCTCAGACCGATTTCGTGATGTACCGCTTCGCCCTTCCCCTCTTGATTCTCTGCTTGGTCTCAGCGTGCTCAGCCCCTGAGGCTGAACCCGCAGCAGACACGGAAATGGATATGACCGCACACGCCCGCGCGATCCACGACCGCGTAATCACGCTGGACACCCACGACGACATCAGCGTCAGCAATTTCACCGAGGAGCTGAACTACACGATGGACCTGTCGACCCAGATCAACATTCCGAAGATGGTCGCCGGCGGCCTGGATGTGACCTGGCTCGTTGTCTACACCGGGCAGGGAGAACTCAACGCTGAGGGCTACGCCGCGGCGTACGAGAATGCCATCTCGAAATTCGATGCCATCCACTGGCTTGCGGAGGAGAAGGCCCCCGAGCAGATTGAGATTGCCTACACCTCTGACGACGTTCGCCGCATTGTCTCCGAAGGCAAGCGGGTAGCGATGATAGCCATCGAGAACGCCTATCCCGTTGGCCTGGACCTGGACAACATCAAGGACTTCGCGGATCGCGGCGGCCGGTATATGTCGCTGTCACACAATGGCCACAGCCAGTTCTCTGACTCCAACACCGGAGAGCGTGATGACGTCTGGCTTTACGACGGACTAAGTGACTTAGGACGACAGGCCGTCGAGGAAATGAATCGCTGGGGCATCATGATTGATCTCTCGCACCCTTCCAAGAAGGCCAACATGCAGGCGATGGCCCTTTCGCGGGCGCCTGCCATCGCATCCCATTCGGCGGCACGGGCCCTGAATGACGTGAGCCGGAATATGGATGACGAACAGCTGATGGCACTCCGCGACAACGGTGGCGTCATTCAAACCGTTGCATTCCGCAGCTACGTCAACGCGGCCAAGAACAGCGCTTATCAGGATGCGGTGGGCGCGATCCGGGCAGAGGTAGCTGAGTCGATGGGTATTGAGCTCATTGCCGACCGTCGCGCCTTGTTTGGCATGGCGGCCGAGGAGCGGGAAGCATACCGGGCCAGCATTGAGCCCGTCAATGAAGCCGTTGAGGCTCGCATGGGCGAACTCGAGGCGGAGCCTGTGGGCGTGAGTGATTTCGTGGACCACATCGACTACCTGGTTGAGACCATTGGTATTGATCACGTGGGCATCTCGTCAGACTTCGACGGTGGCGGTGGTCTTGAGGGCTGGAACGATGCTTCAGAAACCTTCAACGTCACGCACGAACTGGTGCGACGCGGGTATACCGAGGAGCAGATCAGCCAAATCTGGAGCGGCAATCTCCTCCGTGTCCTTGATGACGTACAGCGAATCGCAGCCGAGATCCAGTCAGAGAATGGGTGATTAGTGCAGTCAGAGCGGTCTTTCGGGTTCAGGATGTATCCAAGACCTACCACATGGGTCTGGTCTCGGTGCATGCGCTCAGGGATATCAATCTCGAGCTTTTCGCCGGTGAACTCGTAGTCCTCCTTGGTGCCTCCGGGAGCGGCAGGAGCACGCTGCTCAATATCCTGGGTGGCCTTGACGTCCCGACTACTGGCCGGGTGTTCTAGGGCCAAGAGGAGCTTTCCGGCGCCTCGACCCGCGCTCTGACCCTCTACAGACGACACCACGTCGGCTTCGTCTTCCAGTTCTACAACCTGATCCCCAGCCTCACGGCCAAGGAGAACGTAGCCCTCGTGACGGAGATTGCCGATGAGGCGATGAGGCCGGAGGACGCGCGCGAGTTGGTCGGGCTGTCCGACCGGATCGATCACTTTCCGGCCCAACTTTCGGGAGGCGAGCAGCAGCGGGTAGCCATTGCCCGCGCCGTGGCCAAGAACCCGAAGGTGCTCCTGTGCGACGAGCCGACCGGGGCGCTTGATTTGGAGACGGGCCGGATGGTTCTGCGTGTTCTGGAGCAGGTCAATCGGGAAACAGGCACCTGTACGGCCATTATTACCCACAATGCGGCCATCGCGGCTATGGGGGATCGGGTCATCCAGATGAGTAGCGGCCGGATCGCCTCCGTGGAACGGAACTCGGAAAGGACCAGTGTGGAGGCCATCCATTGGTAGGATCGCCTTCTGCTCTCACACGGCGCGTGCTTGCGGCCCAGGTTGAGACTGCGGTGGCCCAGCGAAGTCAGGCCCGCGCCGGGCTGGACGATATCAGGGGCCGACTCAATCAGACAGTGCGCGAACTGGGTCGTGTCCGCGCACTGGCCCGAGACAGCATCTTGAGTAGCCGGGAGTTGGAGGCAGCCGAGCTCGCCGCTGAATCTGGCCAGCGAATGGTCACTGCGTCTGAGGCTGCCCTGGCCGCCGCGGAGGCCATTCTCACAGCGGCCCGGGCCTCCCTCTCCGGAACTGGGGCGGATCAGACCGGAGGCACGTTCTCCGTCCGGACGCCTGCCGCAGGACGCGTCTTGTTTGTGGCCGAAAGGAGCGAGCGCACCGTAGGAGTCGGCACTCCGCTTCTCGCACTTGGCGATTCCGAGGCCATGGAAATCGTCGTCGACGTGCTCTCCGAGGATGCCGTCCGCATTGACGTGGGTGACCCGGTCATCATTGACGATTGGGGCGGAGACCGTGTCCTCTCGGGGCGAGTCCAGCGTATTGAGCCCTCCGCCTTTACCAAAATATCGGCCTTGGGAGTCGAGGAGCAGCGCGTCAACGTGGTCGTGGATCTGGCCGATCGACCGGCGCGACTGGGTGCGGGCTATCGGGTGGAGGCCTCCGTTGTTGTCTGGGAGGAATCGGACGTTCTCACCGTCCCGACTGCAGCCATTTTTAGCCTCGACGGATCCTGGCAGACCTTCGTGATTCGAAATGGGAAGGCCGAACTGACGGTCCTCGAATTAGGACAACGTTCCACAGACTAAGCCCAAGTGCTCGCTGGCTTAGAGGATGGCGACCGCGTGGTGGCGCACCCCACGGACGCGGTGATCTCCGGCACCACAGTCTCGTGGGACTAGTTGGGCCTTGGGCTTAGATCCAGCCTGGATCTGCAACAGTCCGGTCAGACGCAACATTCCCGGTGTTCAGTGTACCGGCCGGTTCTAAAAGCAGGATGTGGGCCTCCTGCTTCGCAACAGGCTTATGCTCCACGCCCCGCGGAACGACAAAAAACTCACCCTCTTCAAGGTGAATGATTCGATCCCGCAGGTGCATCTCAAACGCCCCGTGCACAACTAGAAAGAGCTCGTCCTCAGACTCGTGCGCGTGCCACACGAAGTGGCCTTTGATCTTGGCCAGTTTCACGTGCTGGCCGTTCAACTCCGCGACAATCCTGGGACTCCAGAGTTCAGTGATCTCCTGGAGCTTGGCCGCGAGGTTGATTTTCCCGCCCGTCATTTCTTGTTGCGATGAGCATCAGCGAGCAGCGCCTCCGCATTCCTGAAGGCCGCGTCTCGAACTGACGTGTCCTTGTCTCCTGCATTTCCCATCGGTGCACCAATTGTTGAACGGAAGGATAGCAATCACGCGCCTGGGGCGGATCCCGGTTACGCACATCGCTCCCCGAAACCGCCATGTTGGGAAACCGTAGGCCGGTCTCTGGCCCGTCTTCCAAGTGTGGTCGGGACTACATTGATTTCCATATCCCCCCTAGATTGTGAATTCAGGTTTTCGCTTCCTCCTCTTCGCCGCGGTAGCTGTGGCCATTGGTGCCTGTGGCACGACAGGCTCTGCCGTGTCCGGATCTGTGTCCGCTGGCGGCACCTCTGCTGACGGACCGAGTGTCGTGCAGCCGGGCGCTCCCGGAGAAGCTTCTCGCCCCGCTCCCGAGGCGATAATGATCGCACGCGAGATTCCCTACACGGAAGCGGATGTCAACTTCATGCAGGGCATGATCGGGCACCACGCACAGGCCCTCGACATGACGGCCCTCATTGCCGCCCGGACCAAGCGACAGGATCTGACCCTGCTGGGCCAACGAATTGAGATCTCTCAGAAAGCCGAGATCGAGCTCATGCAGAAGTGGCTGCGCGATCGCGGGGAGGACGTCCCAGAGGCCACCTCCCTGCACATGATGAGCGGGCACATGGAGGCCATGCCAGGCATGCTCAGTCCGGAACAGATGACGCTGTTGACGGCAGCCACCGGCGATGTGTTTTATCGACGGTGGCTTGAGTTTATGATTCAGCACCACCAAGGGGCCATCACCATGGTGGGCGTGCTTCTGGCTGCCGAGGGTGGCGCGCAGGAGACAGACATTTTTAAGTTTGCCGACGCCGTTGAAGAGGATCAGTCGATGGAAATCCAGCGCATGCAGAAGATGCTTGCCGGCCTTTGGTAGCGTTCCTCAGACGCGCCCCACACTCCTTTACTCAGTAACCCGAACCGCTATGAGACTTCGTTTTCTGCACCTGCTGTCCCTGATCCTGATGCTGGCCGTCGCCGCTCCGGTGATGGCCCAGGACAATCCGCCTACCCTCCCCGAGCCGCCAAAGGAAAAACTCTGGGACTGGGACGAGAATGACCCCCGCATTGGCCTGCACGCCGGCCTGCACGATGCCGGCGAGGCATCAAAGGGTGTGACGCTGCTTGCCAACATGCCGAAACCTGCGGGCTTCCGCGACGCACTGCGCACCGGTGGAAGCGTCAGCAACACGGATCTGGCTTTCCATAACGGGATGGCTTTTGTAGGCAACTACCGCGGGTTCAACATCTATGATGTTTCGGATCCTAGGAATCCAGAGCTTCGGACCTCCGTGGTTTGCCCCGGCGGCCAGGGCGACATCTCGGTCTACGGTGACCTCCTCTTCATGTCGGTTCAGGAGACGCGTGGCCGGCTGGATTGCGGGACGCAGGGCGTAGAAGCCCCCGTCAGCGCCGAGCGTTTCCGTGGTGTCCGCATATTCAACATCTCGAATATCGATTCGCCAACGCAGGTAGCGGCCGTTCAGACCTGCCGCGGGTCACACACGCACACCGTGGTCAGCGATCCGAATGACGCCGAGAATGTCTACGTCTACGTGCAGGGCACAAGCCGGGTCAGGCCTGCTGCAGAACTGGCCGGCTGCTCCGCCGCCCAGGATCCAGATGAGGATCCAAACACCTCCTACTTCCGCATCGAAGTGATCAAGGTGCCTTTGGCTGCACCGGCCTTGGCGGAGATCGTCAACATGCCGCGCATCTTCGAGGCGGACGGAAGCTTGGGTGGTCTCTGGCAGGGCGGTGATCACGGTCCAGGCACCCAGGCCTCCCGCCGCACAAACCAGTGCCACGACATCACCGCGTTTCCGGCCGTCGGACTAGCGGCCGGTGCGTGTGCAGGAAATGGCATCCTTCTGGACATCACCGACCCCGCCAACCCGGTCCGGATTGAGCAGGTTGTCGATCCCAACTTTGCCTACTGGCACTCGGCCACCTTCAACAATGACGGCACTACCGTCATCTTCACAGACGAGTGGGGCGGAGGCGGCCAGGCGCGTTGCACCAGCGAAGATCCTCAGACGTGGGGTGCCAATGCGATCTTTGATCTGGTCGATGGCCACCTCAAGCTCCGCGGGTACTACAAGTTGCCGGTGCCGCAGACCGACAAGGAAAACTGCGTTGCCCACAACGGCTCCATCATCCCCGTCCCCGGTCGCGACATCAAGGCTCAGGCCTGGTACCAGGGTGGCATGTCCATCTTTGATTTCACCGACCCGGAGAATGCCTTTGAGATCGGCTTCTTCGATAGGGGTCCAGTCAGCGACACCATGCTGGTATCCGGTGGCTACTGGTCTACCTACTGGCATAACGGCCAGCTCTTCGGCGCCGAGATTGCCCGCGGATTCGACATCTTCGAACTCGAGCCAAGCGAGCACCTCTCGGCCAATGAGATCGAAGCTGCGAAGCTAGTTTCCATGCGCGACTTCAACGCCCAGGAGCAGCCGCTTATTGAGTGGCCTGCCGTCTCGGTCGTGGCTCGTGCGTACATGGATCAGTTGGTTCGTGCCAACGCGATCTCTGGCGATTGGGTATCGCGAGTGAACAAAGCCCTGGACATGAATCAGGGAGACGAGCTTGTCGCTGCGGCCTACACGCTAGAGATGGCGGCCTTGGGCTCGCTAGCTAGCGGCCAGTCACGCAACGAGGACAAGATCCGCGTGCGTCTGGCGAAGGTCCTACGGGAAATGTCGGAGTAACTTCTCCGATCCTGTCTGCATTTTGAGGGGCCCCGTTCGAATTCGGACGGGGCCCTTTTTGTATCGTGCCCTTACCTCTTCTCGAACCACGCCTGTCATGCGATCGCTTCCGATTCTCGCTCTCGCGCTGCTTGTCGCCGCCTGCGCCTCCCCGCCCGGACCAACCGGACCGACCTTTGCCATTGAGTTTACCCAGGCAGCCGCGGACTCAATCCAAGCCCTTGGCCTTGAGGTCCCCGTGGATGGACGCGTCTTCGTTATCGTCTCACGGTCCTCGGAGCGGGAGCCGCGACTTCAGACCGGTGTGAACGGCGTGCCTTTCTGGGGCAAGATGGTCAGCGGCCTGAAGCCTGGAGATGTCGTGGAAATCACTCCCGGTGACCCTGAAGTACGAGGGTATCCCCTCGACTCTGCAGCCGACCTGCCTCCAGGAGAGTACCAGATGCAGGCCGTTTTCAGTGTCTACACCACCTTTGAGCGCTCAGACGGACACACGGTGTCCATGCACCTCAACTCCGGGGCAGGACAGAACCAGTGGCGCGCGCCGGGAAATGCCTACAGCGCCCCTGTGTCGGTCACAATCCGCGAGGGCGAGTCGAGGTTGATTCCGCTCTCACTACACGAGGTCGTTCCTCCCTCCGACCCTGTGCCCCCGGGAGGTTCACTCCAGCAGGGCAACCCGCAGGACACCGAGTGGGTGAAGTACGTCAAGATCCGGAGCGAGCTGCTTTCGGATTTCTGGGGCAAGGACATGTACATCGGTGCGAATGTCCTGCTACCGGCCGGGTACGCGTCATCCTCCATGGACTATCCGGTGATGTACATGCAGGGGCACTTCCCGGGCGGCCGTTCGCCATTCAATTTCGATCCGGACGAGCCAGGCCGAGGGCGCGGTGAAGGATTCAACGCCTGGTGGACAAGCGGTCAGGCCCCGCCGGTTGTCGCGATCAGTTTTAGAGACGCCAATCCGTACTACGACACTTCGTACTCGGTCAATTCCGAGAATCTGGGACCGTACGGAGACGCCATCACCCAGGAGCTCATCCCCCATCTGGAACAGGAATTCCGACTGGTTCCAGAGGAGTGGGCGCGCATCGTGGCAGGAGGCTCGACGGGCGGCTGGGAGGCCATCGCCATGCAGGTATTCTACCCGGACTATTTCGGCGGCTCCTGGGGCTGGTGCCCGGACCCGGTGGACTTCAATTACCACCAGATTGTGAATGTGTACGAGGACGACAACGCGTACTTCACAGAGAACGAGTGGCACACGATCGAGCGGCCCAACGCACGCCAATTCGATGGCAACATTCGCTCCACGGTCCGACAGGAAAACCTACTGGAGCTCGCAACCGGGCCTGACACGCGCTCCGGTGGGCAGTGGGCTATCTGGGAAGCCGTCTTCGGGCCTGTCGGCGAAAACGGGTATCCGCGTCCTATCTGGGATGCCGAGACCGGCGCAATCGACAAGCAGACCGCCGAGCACTGGGGGGGCAACTACGACATCCACCAGTACTTGAAAGCCAACTGGGAGACTGTCGGCCCTCAACTGGACGGCAAGCTCCACATTGCCGTTGGCGATATGGACTCCTACTACCTAGACAACGCCGTTTACTTGCTTGACGAGTTCCTGTCTCAGGCAACAGGGCCGCGTATTGATGCCCGTATCGAGTACGGCCGCCGCAAGCCGCATTGCTGGACTGGGTACAGCCCGACTGGCTCAGGTGAGGACCTGACCACGCAGGAATTCGTGGAGGAGGCGGCCAGCCACATGTAC